>JAVHLM010000005.1 GCA_031082125.1 Candidatus Eremiobacterota bacterium | reverse complement strand
ATTTTTACAATAATCCAAGCTTCTTTAACATCAGGGACATCCTGAGGCAACAGCACACCTCTATACTTATGGTACGGCAGGCGGGAGTATAATTCTCTTGTCTCACGCCCCTGCTGATGCTATAATGAAAGAGGTGGCGCTGTGGCTGTCAAACTACGCTCCCACGGAGATGACGGGTGGAAGATTATCCTGCAGAGCTTTCTCCCCGAGTTCCTGGACTTCTTCTTCCCACAAGTGAGCAGAGATATTAAACGAGACCATTACGAGTTTCTGGATGGAGAGCTGCAGAGCCTGTCCAGGCGGGTCGGCACGGGGAAGAGGATTACCGACAGGCTGGTGAAAAGCCTGGATGAGAAAGGATTCAGTAGGCATGCCCGCAGGGATCTCTACCTCTTCATCGATTGGCTGCTGGCTCTGCCGGAGCCTCTTGATATAGAGTTTGTCGAAGAGATGAAAGTGTACGAGGAGGGGATGCACATGGCATATATCTCATCTGCCGAAAGGATTGGTATAAAGAAAGGCATTGAGAAAGGCCTGCAGAAAGGCAAGCTGGAGACTGCAGTGAACATGGTCAATGCCGGCTATGACAGGGAGACAGTGAAGAAGCTCACGGGTCTCACCGACGAGCAGCTTGCCGGGATTGACGAAAAGAAGCCGTAAGTCACAGAGAGCCGGACTCATCAACCCGGGCATTTTCAGAGGCGCTCACAGGGCGGCACCGATGACCCCTGGAATCTCATCACGCTCTGCGAGGCCTGCCATCTTAACCTTCTGCACGGCCTGGGAACCCTCATGGCAAGAGGTAAGGCGCCCCACGGCCTCACCTTCATATTCGGCTCCCTCTCAGAGGGCGGGCCCTTCCTGGTCTATGAAAAAGGTGTGAAGATCCCGGTGCTGACAAAAGTGCTTGGAAAACTTTGATCTGGGCCTCCCCCTCTAGAAGGGTTTTTCGAAATTTTGGAGAAACATTTTTCTCTGCTGTGCACGTTCGCAAGAATTGCATGGTTTTTTTTCTGAACAAGAATCGTATCAGGCAAAGGAGGGATAGCAGTGATATCAGCAAAAGGCCTCACCAAGTTCTACGGAGAGAAGTGCGCCATCAATGACGTCACCTTCGAAGTGGAAAAGGGTGAAATCCTGGGCTTTCTCGGCCCCAACGCGGCGGGAAAGACGACTACCATGAGGATACTGACAGGCTATTTTCCTCCCACAAGCGGGGAGGCCAAAGTGGCCGGCTACGACATCTTTGAGCAATCGCTTGAAGTGAGAAAACGCATAGGCTACCTGCCGGAAAACTTTCCCCTTTACAAGGATATGAAAGTCGTCGAGTTCCTCCACTTTGTGGCCGCCATTAAAGGAGTCCCCCCGAGAGAGAGGAAGAGCTCAATTGCCGCCATCATCGACAAATGCGGCCTCTCCGAAGAGGCAGAAAACCTGATAGGGAGGCTTTCAAAGGGGTACTGCCAGCGCGTGGGCATCGCCCAGGCAATCATAAACGAGCCCGACGTGCTCATCCTTGATGAGCCCACCGTGGGGCTGGATCCCAACCAGATTGTCGAGATAAGGACACTGATAAAGAGCCTTGCCGGAAAGTCCACCGTCATACTCTCCTCCCATATCCTTGACGAGGTGGCCAAGACCTGTGAGCGCGTCATAATCATCAACAACGGCAGAATTCTTACGATAGACACGCCGCAGCACCTCTCCGACACCCTCCAGATCTCCGACAGGGTCTACCTTGAAGTGGCCGGGCCGCAGGAGAAGATCGAAAGCCTTCTTCCAGACATAAGGGGAGTCTTGAAAGTGGACAAGGTGACGCCTCTCAGGGAGGACATTTTTGGCATCAGCCTTCAAACGGAAAAGAACATGCTCATAAGGAAAGAAATTGCTGAAAAGCTTGTGAATGAAGGCCTTGCCCTCTATGAGCTCCGCCCCATTCAGCTCACCCTTGAGGAGATATTCACCGAGATCGTGAAAAAGGGAGGTGTGAACAATTGATTACCATACTGAAAAAGGACCTCGCCAACTATTTCAAGTCGCCCATCGCCTACGTGACCACGACTTTTCTCTTGCTCCTCTGCGGCTACCTTTTCTTCATAAGGGTAGTCCATTACAGCATGGTGAGCATGCAGGCGATGATGAATCCTATGTATGCAAAGTCGCTTCTCATCAACGACCAGATCGTCGTGCCCCTTCTCAACAACACAGCCTTTCTGATGCTCTTTTTCACGCCCCTTTTCACCATGCGCCTCTTTTCGGAGGAGAAAAAGCTCGGCACCCTTGAGCTTCTCTTCACCTACCCCCTCACGGAGACCCAGCTCATTTTCGGGAAGCTCTTCAGCTGCGCGGCAGTAGTGCTCCTTGGCGGCCTCCTCACCGCCACCTTCCCTCTCACCTTGTTCAAATACGTGCAGAACATGGACTGGAGCTCCGTCATCACGGGTTACCTGGGCATTGTGCTGATGAGCATTGCTGCCATTTCAATAGGCATGTGGATATCATCACTCACCGACAGCCAGATCGTTGCTGCTTTCAGCACCTTTGCCTCTCTCTTGATGTTCTGGATTATCGGGTGGACAGGTACCGCATCACCGGGCCCCCTGTCAAAATTCCTCACCAGCATCTCCTTTCTCGATAATTTCGATAATTTCACCAAGGGAGTCATTGATCTCAACAGCGTGCTGTTCTTCGTCTGTTTTTCCATCCTGTTTCTCTACCTTACTTACTACAACCTCATCTCCAGAAAATGGAGAGGTTAGGAAAGGAGGCGCACCATGAAGAGAGCCATTAAATACGAACTGAATGCCATCGTCACCACCCTCATCGTCGTGGGGATACTTGTCTTTGTTATGCTTATCGCCTACAAGCATCCCAAGAGCTATGATCTCACCAAGAACAGGAAGCACACCCTTTCAGAGCAGACCACGAAGCTCCTTAAAAGCCTCACCACCCCGGTGAAGGCCATAGGCTTCTTCAACAAGGGAGATGAGGAGAAGGCAAAGGATCTTCTGCAGCAATACCGCTATGGGAGCAGCAAATTCTCCTACGAGTTTGTTGATCCCAACAAAAATCCCCTCCTCGCGAAAAAATACGACATCACCCTGGCGGGCGTGATAGTCCTGGAATCAGGCGACAAGAGGGAAAAGGTGCGCACCGTCGATGAGGAGAGCCTCACCAACTCCCTTCTCAAGGTGACCAGAAGTGGGAAAAAGGCGGTGTATTTTCTCACAGGCCACAATGAGCTGTCTCTTGACGATTCCCGGGACGAAGGGCTCTCCATCCTGAAGGAATCCCTGGAGAAGGAAGTGTACGAGGCAAAGCCCCTCAGCTTCGTGAGCGACAAGAAGGTCCCCGACGATGCAAAGATACTCGTCATCGCAGGACCCAGGAAGGCCCTTTACAAGGAAGAGCTGGACCTCATCAAGGCTTTTGTCGATAAGGGAGGGAAAGTATTCTGGCTCCTGGGAGGCGAATTCCCCGAGGCCACGGGGGAGTGGCTGAAGCAGTACGGCATCAAGGTGGACAAGGGCATCGTCATCGACCAGGTAAGCCGCTACTTTGGCGGCGACGTCGTAATCCCGGCCATCATGCAGTACGGATCCCATGCCATTACAGAGGGCTTCAGGCTTGTATGCTTCTTCCCCTTCACCAGGTCCCTGGAGATTGAAAAGAAGCTGCCCGCCGGCGTGACGGTTGCAGAGCTCGCCTTCTCAAGTCCCAAGAGCTGGAACGAGACCGGCCTGAAAGAGGCCGAGGCCACCTCGGACAAGATAAGATTCGACCCCAAGACAGAGCGCCAGGGACCTCTCTGCGTGGCAGCGGCAGTGACGAGCAAGACAGCCGGTGCCCCTCCACCCCCGCCGCCTTCGCCTGGTGCCTCACCGGCGCCGAAAGAGGAGAAAAAAGAGGGGCGCATGGTGGTCTTCGGGAGCGCCGAGATAGCCGACAATGCCTTTGTCACTCAGTCCGGCAACAGGGACCTTCTTATGAACGCCATGGGATGGCTCGCCGAGGAAGAGAGCCTCATATCGATCAGGCCCAAGGACGAGAGCGGCCAGCCCCTCTCGCTCACTCCGAAGGACATCAGCTTCATCCGCTTCTTCACCGTGCTCTTCTTCCCGCTGCTCTTCATATTCATCGGCATCTGGGTAAGGATAAGGAGGGGTTAAGGTGAACACGAGAGTCACGCTCATACTGGCAGTGGTGCTTCTCCTTATAGGCGGCTTCTATTATATCTATGAGGTAAAGATGGCCGCAAAGAAGGAGGAAAAGAAAAAGACCGAGGGAAAGCTTCTTTCCTTTGAAGGGAAAGACGTGACAGCTCTTGAGCTTGTAAAGGACAAAGAGGTGCTGCGCTTTGAGAAACAGGGAGGGCGCTGGATGATGACCTCTCCGGAGAGGACCCTGGCCTCCCAGAGCATTCTCGAGAACATGATAACCCTTCTCTCCGACATGAAAAAAGACGAGACCATCGAGGAGAACCCCCAGGACCTGACGATGTTCGGCCTCAAGCCGCCCCAGGTGACCGTGAAGGTCATGACGGCAGGCGCGAAGGGAAGCCCCGGGGAGCAGAGCATCCTCATCGGGAGCAAGAACCCCTCGGGAAACCTTTATTACGTGCAGCTTCCCGGAAAGCCTGCCGTGATCACCATCAACTCCACTCTCTCTTCAAATCTCGAAAAGAGCGCACTGGAGTTCCGAGAGAAAGACGCCCTTCCTCTTGAGCCGGAGAAGGTCTCCAAGGTCACCGTTCAGCTGCCCGACAAGACCTTCACGCTGGAGAACCCCCAGAATTTCTGGACGGCCATAAGGAAAGATCCCTCCTGGAAGCTCACTGCCCCCATGACGGCAAAAGCGGACCGCGCCAAGGTGAGCTCCTTTCTCTGGGACGTGAAAAACCTCAAGGCCGAAACGTTCGCCGGCGGGAAAACCAAGGTGGCTGTCTCCCCGGAAGACACCGCCTATACCATGAAAATCACCATAGACCAGAAAGACATGCCCCAGGAGACCCTCCTCATAGGGACACTGGACAAGAAGGCAAAGATCTTCGCGGCAATGCGCCTCGCGGGGGGAGAGAAATTCACCGTGAAGGAAGATGACGTGAAAAAGCTCTTTAAGTCAGGTGAAGATTTCATGGACAGGCATCTGCTTGCCGTCGATCCCCAGGATATCGACTCCTTCGAGCTCAAAACCGCCACGACGACGGTAAAAGCAAAAAGGAACAAGGAGGGATGGGAGATTACCGCGCCACCGAAGGTAAAAAAAGAGGTCCCCTCAATCGACTCGCTTATCTGGAAATTTGAGAGCGCCCTCTATACCGAGAAGGGCGAGAGCGGATCAGGCAGGGAACCGGCCCTCACGGTGACTCTCACCGGCAGTGACAAGGCGCAGATTGCCACACTGGTCTTTGAAAAATCACCTGAGGAGAAAAAATACTTCGTGCAGGTCACCCCTGGCGAAGGGGGATATTATGTCGTGAATGATGACATACCGGAGCTCGCGAAGACGGTGATGGCTGATATTGAAGCGGCGGTCGCGAAGGCGCCCGGGACGACACCTTCCCTGCCGGCAGCTTCTCCGTCACCTGTGGCTCCAGGGCTCCAGAGTCCTGTGGCGCCCCTTCCTTCCCCGTCATTGTTCCCGGCACCACCGGCCCTTCCCAAGGCGACGGCCCCTGCGCCGTCAAGTACTCCCTAGGGTTTTCCCAGGGCGCTTTTCACGGCTTCAAAGAGGGAGAGGAGAAATTCCTCCCTTTCACCGCCGGGAACCTCAAAGCGCTCTGCGAGCCTCGCAAAGAGCTCGCGGAGCTTCTTTTCCGATTTCTTTACCACCGCGGCGGCGATCTGGTCGCGGGACTTCCACTGCTTTTCCTTCAGATCCCAGAACATGTCCTCAGGATTGTAATAATAAGGCGCTTCAAGGAACTCGAGCTTTTCCTTGAGGCTCGGTATGGCATAGCCCTGGTCCACGACCATTCCCTTGATAAACCGCAGCTCCACCATATCATTGGGGGTGTATTTTCTCGCTTTTGTCCCCGATTTTCTCTGAAGCTCCGGGTGAAGAAGCTCCTGGCTCTCCCAGTAATTGATGAGCCTCGTGGTGATGCCCAGATGCTTCGCGGCATCGCTCTGAGAAACATAGAAGAGATCTTCCGGGAACAGGGGAAGCTGGGAGCCCGTCACTATCTTCCTGGGCATCGAAACAGGCCTCCTCGCGAGATTTCTCGAGAATCATGCATAATGCTGAATACCAACAATTTTTGTTGATATATTACCAGATTTGTCAATTAATCTACAAAAACCTGCTCTTGACAAATATTTTTTGTTGAGTATAATAATAAAGCAGTGGGGGAGTCCCACTGCATAAGTACCAGGAATTTAACGGCCCAGTGATTGCCTCCTTAGAGGGCAAACCTTCTCTCTTCGACCCTGCACAAGGGTCGTTTTTTTATGCCTTTTCGGAGACCGGTGCCGCGGGGCTCTCCTCGCCTCCCCCGGCCGACGGGGGAGGTTCTATTATCTGAGTGCTCTCGTTCTCTTTCAGAAACTCGAGGAGCTCGGCGCGATCGCCGCCATTATGGGGATATACCGCTATCTTGACAGTGACCTTCACGTTGAATTCGTAACCGCTGTCGTGATGCACAAAAATGTGCTTTTCTATCTGCTCTTTCACTTTTTCTCCCGCACGACGCGCCCCTTCAAGAGGAGTCTCGGGGAGAATGACCAGGACACAGTCGCCGTATCTTACGCCCACATCGATTGAACGGGTGTACATCTTGACAAAATTACCGAGCTGCTTGAGCACGCGGTACTGCATGTCCTGCTTCACTTTTGCGGGAATCTCTGCCGCCAGGAGGAGAAGAGAAAGCTCTCTCCCGAAGCGCTTGGCCCTCAATAACTCCTGCTCAAGCCCCACCTTGAGGTACTGCTCGTTATAGAGCTTGGTGAGCTTGTCTACCTCCACCTTATCCATGCCGTTTCCTCCTAAAGTTATATTTATGGCGACGCACATTCATTATACCACAGAGGGGCTTCCCCGGGAATCCTTCGGAAAAATTTATCTTTTTACTGGTTCCAGAGAGCGCCTGTCCCTAATAACTTCTCCACGTCATTCTGGAATTCCTTGGTGCAGGTCACCCAGAAGTCCTTTTCAAGCTCAAGGAGATTCTGGCCGCCTGAGCTCTCCAGCTGCAGAAACACTGGCATGCTCCCCCGTGAGCGCTCAAGAAGCTCCTTGAGGGGCGCAAGCTGGAGCATTTTCGACGGATCAACCCTGATATAGCATTTGTTCATTTTCCTTGTCTCCCGCCATGTAAGTGTTTCGACAGCATCAATGGCTTCCAGAGGATGGACCTCTTCGGCGATTATCTTTACCCCCTCCGAGAAGGCCTCCTCGTCGGCGACAGCCTCGGCTTCCTCTTCGGAAAGCTCCACCTTCCCCTTCACTATGATGAGGCCGTCCTCCTCAAGGTAGTCTCGCCCCTGATCATAGACCTTGGGAAGGACTACCACCTCGGCGGTACCGCTGAAGTCCTCTATTTTCACAAAGGCCATCTGCTGCCCCTTCTTTGTGCTTATCTTTTTGACGGTCTGGATAAGGCCGGCGCATACCACCTGGGCGCCGTTGCCAAGGGCGGTGCAGTCGGCTATGCGGTGCGGCACCTTTGCCTCCATCACCTCCTTGACGGAGTTGAGGGGGTGATCGGAGATGAAAAGCCCCAGCATCTCCTTTTCAAAGCGGAGGATGCTCTCCTTCTCATACTCTTCAAGAGACTCCGGCAGCTCAATCTCGCATTCGGAATCTGAATCGCCGGCCGCCTCGAAAAGGGAGATCTGGCCGCACCGCTTCCGCTTCTGCATCTTCTGCCCCGACTCGAGGAGGTAATCAAGCGATGCCATGAGCGTTGCCCGCGTTTCTCCCATGCAGTCCATGGCGCCGCTCTTGATAAGGCTCTCCAGGACCTTCTTGTTCACGAGGCGACCGTCAATCTCCGAGACAAAGTGGCCTATGGAGGTGAAGGCGCCCACTCTCTCCCTCGTCTCTATAATCGATTCTATGGCATTGCGCCCCACGTTCTTGATGGCTGCGAGGCCGAACCTGATGGCGCCCTTTGTCACCGTGAACTCCACGCCGCTCTCGTTGATATGGGGAGGGAGAACGTCAATGCCCATGTTCTTGCACTCCTTGATAAAGAAGCTCACCTTTTCTATCTTGTCCATCACGCTCGTGAGGAGCGCCGCTATGTACTCGAGAGGGTAATTGGCCTTCAGGTATGCCGTGTGGTAGGCGACCATCGCATAGGCCACGGTGTGGGACTTGTTGAAGCCGTAACCGGCAAATTTCACAATGATGTCCCAGATAGTCTTTGCGAGCTTTCTTTCCACGCTGTTTTTCTTGCAGCCCTCAAGGAAGTTCTTCTCCATCTTGTCCATGACTTCTTTTTTCTTCTTCCCCATGGCCTTCCTGAGGTCATCGGCCTGTGCCATGCTGAATCCGGCAAGCACATTGGCGATCTTCATGACCTGCTCCTGGTATACGATGACGCCGTAGGTCTCCTTCAGGATAGGCTCAAGCCTGGGATGGAAGTAGTCCACTTTCTTCCTGCCATGGCGGCCCTTGATAAAATCCTCCACCATGCCGCTTCCCAGAGGCCCCGGGCGGTAGAGGGCGCACATGGCAACGATGTCCTCGAAGCGGTCAGGCCGGAGCTGCCTGAGATAGCCCTGCATCCCCGAGCTCTCAAGCTGGAAAACCCCCACTGTCTTCGCTTCCTGGAGAATCTTGTAGGTGGGGCCGTCATCGAGAGCAAGGCTGTTGAGATCGATAAGCCTGCCATGGTTTTTCTTTATCATTTTCAGGCAGTTATCAATGACAGTGAGGTTGCGGAGGCCCAGGAAGTCCATCTTGAGGAGGCCTATGTCGGAGATGGAGTTCATCTCGTACTGGGCTACCACTTCTTCGGCCTTCATCCGCTGGACCGGCACATAGGTGCTGATGGGGTTCTTGGAGATGATGACGCCGGCGGCGTGGATTGAAGCATTACGGGCAAGCCCTTCCACGACCTTCGCCGTGTCAAGGAGCTGCTTCACGTCCTTTTCCCTTTCATAGCGGCTTTTCAGCTCATCAGACTTGAGAGCTTCCTCAATGGTGACATTCATGGGAATCATCTTGGCAATCCTGTCCACGGTGGGAAGAGGGAAGCTGAGGACTCTTCCCACGTCCCTGATGGCGGCCCGGGCCTTCATCCTGCCGAAGGTGATAATCTGCGATACATGGTCGCTCCCGTATTTTTCCGTTACGTAGCGTATCACCTCGCCGCGGCGCTCTACACAGAAATCGGTATCAACATCGGGCATGCTCTTTCTTCCCGGGTTGAGAAAGCGCTCGAAGAGGAGGCCGAACCTTATGGGATCGATATCGGTGACTCCCAGGAGATAGGCTACGAGGCTCCCTGCCGCCGAGCCCCTGCCTGGGCCCACGGGAATGCCGCTCTTCTTGGCATAGTTTATAAAGTCCCAGATGATGAGGAAGTAAGCGGAAAAGCCCATCTCCTTGATCACTCCCAGCTCGTAACGCATCCTCTCCTCAAGCTCGGCAGTCACCTCGGTATAGCGCCTTTTCAGCCCCTCGTGGCAGAGATCCTCGAGAAACTCCTCAAGAGTCTTTCCCTCGGGGACAGGAAAGTGGGGGAGATGGTACGTGTTGAAATCAAGCTCCACGCGGCAGCGCCCCGCAATCTCAAGAGTGTTCGAGAGAGCCCCGGGGATCTCGCCGAAGAGGGCAGCCATCTCATCGGCGCTTTTCAGGTAAAACTCTTCGGAGTCAAAGGCGAGCCTGTTGGGGTCGTCAAAGGTCTTCTGGGTCTGGATGCAGAGCTGGACCTCGTGGGCCAGCGAATCGCTCCTGTTGAGATAATGGGTATCATTGGTGGCCACCACGGGCACGCCTGATTTCTTTGCAAGCTCGAGCAGGAGGGGGTTCACCCGCTTCTGCTCGGCGAGGTTGTGATCCATAAGCTCCAGATAGAAGTTATCCCTGCCGAATATATCGCCGTAAGCTCCAAGGGTTTCCTCGGCTTTGCGGGCCTCACCCTTGAGCAGCAGCTGCGGAATCTCGCCCTGGAGGCAGGCGGAAAGGGCGATAAGCCCCCCGGAGCGAGAGGAGAGCAGTTCCTTGTCGATGCGGGGCTTATAATAATATCCCTCAAGGTGGGCCACGGAGACAAGGTGGAGAAGGTTCCTGTATCCCTCGTCATCCTTGGCAAGAAGCACAAGGTGGTAGTTTTCATCGTCAATCTTTGCCACTTTCTGCAGGCGGCTTCTCGGCGCCACGTACACCTCGCAGCCGATGACAGGGACCAGACCTGCCTCCTTGGCCGCCTTGAAAAACTCCACGGTGCCATACATGGAGCCGTGGTCCGTGACGGCCACGGCTCCCATGGCCAGTTCCCTGGCCTTCTTTACAAGGCCCTTTATCCTGCAGCTCCCGTCAAGGAGGGAATACTCGCTGTGCACGTGGAGATGGACGAACTCAGGCTTCGTGCTCATACTGTCCTCCTGATTATGAGATCCCCTTGGCGGCCGAGACTGCCTTCAGAAAATCGACAAAGAGGGGATGAGGCTTCATGGGCCGTGACTTGAACTCAGGGTGAAACTGGCAGGCGAGAAACCAGGGATGATCGGCAAGCTCTATGATCTCGACAAGCCCCGAGCCGGGATTGACGCCGCTCACCACGAGCCCATGGCTTGTGAGGGCGGGGATATACTCATTGTTCACCTCATAGCGGTGACGGTGGCGCTCATGGATTAACGGAGCCCCATAGGCGGCATAGGCCTTCGTCCCTTCCTTCACCTCGCAGAGGTAGCTCCCTACCCGCATGGTGCCCCCCTTTTCCTTGATATCCTCCTGGCCGGGGAGCTGATGAATCACCGGGCAGGAGGTGTGTGCGTCCACCTCTACACTGTTGGCGCCCTCCAGGCCGCATACATTACGGGCAAATTCCAGGATGGCTCCCTGGAGGCCGTAACAGAGGCCGAGAAAAGGCACTTTCCCCTCGCGGGCGTAACGGATTGCCCCTATTTTTCCCTCGATGCCCCGCCCCCCGAATCCTCCCGGCACGATAATGCCGTCAAGTGTGGAAAGGATCTCCTCGACGGGGCCCATGAGCAGGTTCTCGGCATCGATTCTCACAAGATTGACCGACACGCCGCATTTCACCGAGGCATGGCGCACTGCCTCGATTATGGAGAGGTACGCATCGCGAAGCTCCACGTATTTTCCCACGAGGCCCACTTTTACGACAGGCTTCTCCTTTTTGAGCTCCATGACCCAGTCTCTCCACTCGTCCATCGCGGGAGGGGTGACGGGGATATTGAGGAGCCGCATTATCCGCTCGTCGAGTTTCTGCTCAAGGAGATGGAGGGGCAGCTCATAAATATGCTCGAGATCACGGTTCTGAATGACATGATCGGGCTCCACATCGCAGTAAAGCGCGATCTTCTCTATCATGGAGGTGCTGAGGGGCACCGAAGTCCGGGCTATGATGAAATCGGGCACGAGGCCGATGCTCCTGAGATCTCTCACGCTGTGCTGCGTAGGCTTGGTTTTGAGCTCGCCCGAGGGGACAAGGTGGGGCACAAGGGTTACGTGGAGATAGACCGCTCTTCCGGGACCCACGTCCTTTTTCAGCTGCCTGATGGCCTCAAGGAAGGGGAGGCTTTCAATATCGCCCACGGTGCCGCCAATCTCGATTATCACGATCCGGTGCGACTCTCCGTCAGATGCCACATTTCGTATCTGGCCCTTTATCTCATCGGTCACATGGGGGATTACTCTCACGGTGTCCCCGAGGTAATCACCCCTTCGCTCCCGCTCCACGACGGCACCGTATATCTTGCCCATCGTGCAATTATTCTCCCTTGCGAGGTTCTCATCAATAAAGCGCTCATAATGGCCCAGATCGAGATCGGTCTCGGCGCCGTCTTCGGTGACAAAAACCTCGCCATGCTGATAGGGGTTCATAGTCCCCGCATCGACATTGATGTAGGGATCAAGCTTCTGAATGGTCACCTGGAGGCCCCTGCTCTTGAAAAGGCATCCCAGTGAGGCCGAGAATATGCCCTTCCCTACGGAAGAGACCACACCGCCGGTAATGACAACATAACTCACCATGACATATCAACCTTACTTTCTTATGCAATGAGGAACACGGTAATGAGCCTGAAAAGGCCTGTCTCCTGAATCATTCTGTACCAATCGGGGGAACGGGGAGCCTGCCGGGACACGCCGGGATTATTTCTCTCTGGCGCTCCGGGGAGAATGCTCCATTCCCGGGGATATTACCTAACCATGATCGAGAACCATCACCTTCGTTGATGCCGGGAGCCGGCCCAGTTCCACGTTGGTGGCCACGGCATGAAGAAACTCCACTTTTTCAAACCTGCTGGTAAAAGCCTCAATGGGCTCCTTCACCAGCGACATGAATTCCGCCTCTGGCGTCTTGTAATGCATGGGGAAGACAATCTTGGGATTTATCTGGTTAATGACAAGCACCGCTTCCGTCGGATCAAGGACAGTGCCCCCGCCCACCGGGCAGAAGAGCACATCAATGTCGCCGACCATCTTGAGCTGCTGATCGGTGAGCATGTGGCCCAGATCGCCAAGATGGCAGAGCTTCAGGCCTTCCATGAACCAGAGATAGATGGTGTTGGGTCCCTTTCTCCGGCCCGAGAATTTATCATGATGGGTGGGAATGCCCTTGAAGGTGACCATCTCGCCAGTTCTCTGGACAGGAGTCTCAAATTCCACGATGAAATCACTGGTGCGCTTGATGACAATCGGCGTGCCCTGGACCCTCCATCCTGCATTGTGATCGTTATGTTCATGGGACATCACCACGATATCGGCCGATAAATCGGGAAAGTTATAAGGCAGGCTTGTCCCGTATGGATCGATTATTATGGCAGTGCCTTTCGTGGAGCTCACATAAAAGCAGCTATGCCCGAGATATCTGACGACCATGCAAATTCCCCCTCTCTACCCCTTAAGCAGGAATGGAAGGTGCAACCATTACCACGAGATTCTTGTTCACTGCAATGAAGTCCAGGGTGTCAAGAGGCGTTTCTCCCGAAATATCATAGACCGTTGCATTGGTCAAGGGAATAAAATCTCTCTCCTTGTTGATTTCATCGAGCAGTCGGCCCCCCGGCACAACATGCATCTCACCTTCCAGTCGATAAGACGTCGTAAGCAGAATTACTGGAATTCGCTCCTTGACAGCTTTTACTCCCAATTTGTCACCCCCTCAGTGAATTTAGGGCTCATGGCACGCATTTCAGGGCAGCAAAGCACCTTCCTGCACACTGTTCATTTCCTGTTGCCTGCAGGAAATTCCTCCTGGAATTTGACATAGATCCCATAAAATCCTTCCTGAAAGGCACCACCTTTTCTACTGACGCACATGGTACTCTCGAGTATGATGATGTTGTCTGGTATGCTCTGGAGACTAAAAGCGGGGCGGCTGGTCAGGAGTTCTCCTCCAATTTCAGCTGAAAGAGGTCAATTATTCTTGCAAGCACTATTCTGAGGGCCTCCAGAAGTGCCAGGCGCCCCTTCACAAGCGAGGGATCGCCGGAGAGAATCTTGGTATTCCCATAGTAGGAATGGAAATCATTGACAAGGTCAGCCATGTAATATGCAAGATAGTATGGCTCAAGGCCCTGGATGGTGTCACTTATCACCGAAGGAAACCTCACTATCTTCTTGATAAGGGCAAGGTCGGCCTTTTCATCCATCATCTTTATGTGCACCAGGTCAAACCTGAGAGGTGAAATTCCCTGTCCTTCCGCCATTTTGAAGACGCTCTTGATCCTGGAGAGGGCCGACTGGATATAATAGAGAGGGTTTATATTGCTCTCCTTGTGCGCCAGGGTCACGTCAAACTCCAGGGCGGTGTTGATGCTCTTGAGATAGTAAAAAAACCTCACGGCATTCGTCCCTGCGCTTTTCACCAGCTCTTCGAAGGACATGCTCTCGCCCTTGTGGATATCCTCGGCATGGCCTGCCTCTCCGATTTTCATTCTCGCCACGGCAAGCACCTCAATAAGATCGTGACGGTAGCCGAGGACTTTGAGGGCCAGAGACATCTGGGTAAAAAAATCAAAGGCCTCCTCGTGGGGCTTGATATAGATATTTCTCCCGTACCCCTGGCCGATGCGAGTCAACAGGACCGAGAGATCAACAAGGTAATCTGAGGGCTCCCGGTGCTCTGTCAGAAAGAGCCTGTCTTTCTGATCACCGAAGGACGTGCTTTTTATCCAGACCTGCTCATCTTTTTCATAAAGAAACCCCAACGAAGTGAAGCGTTCCTGAAGATCACCGATGGTTCTGTCCTTTTCGGCGAGCTGGCGGGCGTCTGTCCACTGCTGGTATTCAATTCCGATCTCCTTGAGGGTGCGCTTCATGGAGGATGCTATCTTCTCGCTCGCCTTGTCCTTGAGGACATTGATGCGCTCGGCTTTGGTGGATTGGAGAAAAACCGCGCCATCTTCATCGAGGATCTCCCTTGCCAGTTCAACTGAAAGCTTGCTCTTGTAACCGTCATGAGGAATCGGTGAATCATCGCCAAGAAGTTCGCGGTAACGGGCTTCCACTGAGATGCCCAGGAGCCATATGGACTCTCCCTGATTCCTTATAAAAGGTGCCAGCTGCACATCAAAGCCCATCTCCTGCATCACCTGATAAAGAAAATTGCCTATAAGAACACGCCTTCCGTCATCTACATTCAGGAACCCCATTCTGGCCGTGTCTATTGAGCTGATATGCACTTTCTCGCCGGCCCCGATATTCTCCCTGCCGAACGACTCCTTCTCCTGGATCACGGTGAAGAGCCCCCTTGAGAGGGCATCCTTTGAGAGGGTGATATTGATGAAGCCGTTGGACGCAGAGGAGATATTCTGGCAGAACGAAGGAGGGTATTCAATGGTCCCGATGATCTTCTTGGCCACGAGGGCGGGTTCCATCGAGAGCTTCGTGGCGATGCGGAGAGCCACGGGGGAGCAGTAATCGCCGTAATCGTCATGCCTGCATACCTCGACAGTGGCAGGAACAGCCTCGCACTCAGGCAGCACCTTCAGCAGTACTGCCTGTTTTATGGCCTTTTCAAGCATTTCCGTTATCTGTTTCCTGTACATCTTACCTCACTGGCTGAGATGTTCAACAGTCAAGGTCACCTTTTTCTTTTTTCCCAGATGCCAGAGCGTCAGTTCTATCATCTGTCCCGGTGAAAAGCCGTTGAGGACGGCTTTAAAGTCTTCAACGGACACGATGCGCTGGCTGTTGATCTCGGTAATCACATCACCGGGCGTGATTCCCGCTTTTTTTGCCGGGCCGTACTGCACGATGTTATCGACTAGCACCCCGAATTTCACTGGCAAATCGTATGCCTCAGCCGTTTCCTTCGTGAGGGTGACTGCGGAGATTCCCACCCATGGTTTGGGAGATGCCTGAACTTCGCCCTTCATAAGGTATTTTGCCGTCTCAAGAGCTCCATTGATGGGTATGGCAAAGCCAAGGCCAACGGCATGGGGGAATTCAGAGGTTCCCGTGTACACGAGAGTATTGATGCCGATGACCTCGCCCTTGGAATTGACAAGGGCACCTCCCGAGCTTCCGGGATTGATAGCGGCATCAGTCTGGATGAGATCGCGGTAAAATACCCCCTTGGCTTTCACATCCCTGTTCAGAGCGCTGATACACCCCGCCGACACGGTCCATGAAAACTTGAGGGGGTTTCCTATGGCGATGGCTACCTGCCCGAGCTGCAGTTTGCTTGAGTCTCCGAACCTGGGAACAGGAATGCCGTTGGCGCTTATCTTTATCACGGCAAGGTCCCTGTCTTTCGCCGCGCGGACAATGAAACCGCTGAATTTCTTGCCGCTTGCGAGGGTCACCTGGATTGTCTTGGCTCCCTGCACCACATGGGAATTGGTGATGATATAGCCATCCTTGGTGAGAATAACGCCCGAGCCGCCGCCTTCCTTACCCGACTCGGCACTCATGGTGGCAATCGTCACCACCGAGGGCTTGACGGATTTCACGGCATTTATGATGTATTCTTCCTGGCCGGGGATGGCTCCATATGTCTCCTTTGCCGGCCACGCGAGAACCGCTATCAGTGCGCACAGGCAGAAGAGCGCTTTTTGAAGTATGCCCGGGAGATCTCCCCATGGTTTTTTCATTATGTCCCCCTTCAAGGGCCTTATATGCGCTTTTTTCTGTATTTCCAGAGATCAGCAAGCTGCTTCAGGTAGTTCAGCACTTCCCCCGAGTTCATCTTGCTCTGCCCGCTCCGCCTGTCGGTAAATACATAGGGCACTTCCACAGACTTTTTGTAGTTTCCCTTCACAAAGATCTCAAGCCCGATTTTGAAACCGATGGGATTAAGGGATATTCCCTCGATGACTTCCTTTTTCAGAAAAAAATAACCCGAGGTCACATCCCTCACCTTGGTGAGAGGGGCGCCCATGAGAATGGCGGTTCTTGAAATAATCCTCCGCTTGAGGGGCCAGTTCCTGATGCCTCCCCCGGGGGCATATCTGCTTCCCACGGCAAGCTCTGCCCCGCCCTCTGTAATGGCTTTCACCAGGGCGGGGATTGCCTTGGGATCATGGCTGAAATCCGCATCCATGACACCGAGAATAGAGCCCTTTGCAATCTTGAATCCATCCATGACGGCGCTCGAGAGGCCCAATTTCCCTGCGCGGTGGAGCACCTGCAGAGGGAATTCGCTTTTCAGGCCCTCGGCAACGTCACCGGTGCCGTCGGGGGAATTATCATCGACGATGACTACTTCACCCTCTATCTGCTCATGGCGCAGCTCATCGAAAATCGCCTTGAGGAGATCCCCTATTCCTTCTTTCTCATTATAGCAGGGAATGACTATTGATACCATAACTAAAGCGAGATCACCTTCCACGCCTCGAGCATCTGCTCGCAGATATCATCCATATGGGCTACAAATCCCACCTTGAGCCTGTCGCTCACCCCGTACTCATCGGCCGAGGAGACGCAGACCATCACTTTGCACCCCTGCTCCTCCAGCACTATCAGTCTGCCGATGGCCTGCTCGTTTTCAGCGGCAAGGTTCACCGCGCTGTTGAAGAGAATCACCGCCTTCGGTTTTATCTGGCTGTTCACAAGGGCCTGCAGAAACTCCTGGAGGAGCTTTTCCCCCAGCTTCTTTTTCCCAATCCCCACCTCAGTGGAATGAAAGACAATCACGATATTCTTGACCGAGATAGGACCCCTTATCTTTGCGGTCTGCAGTTCTTCCAGCTCAGAGAAATCACCGCGGACCATCCTGAGATAATAATTGAGGTCTTTCTCTGCGAATGTCGGAGGAAGTACGGTTCTCTCCCCCACAAGTATCCTCTCCTCTGTATGGTTCTACTCTTGCGGCACCCCTTTTATTCCCCGGCCATCTTCTTCTCAAGGGCTTTCAAGACTGACTCCACCGCATCACGGGCACTGTGAGCACACATGATCCCGGCCGAGGGGACCCCGTTCTTTCCAAGTTCCCAGGTCTCTATCCCTGCCACAGGCTTTCCGAAGCAGAGGGCAAAGGCAATCTCGGAAAGGGTGCCGAATCTACCTCCCACAGCCACAAGCCCGTCAGAGCATCTCACCACGATGCTGTTTCTCGCCTCTCCTATACCGGTGGGCACTGCAATGTCAACGAACTGATTGGCATCCTCCCGTTTTTCACCAGGAAGGATGCCAAGGGTAGTGCCTCCTGCGGATTTTGCACCCTTCGCAGCAGCCTCCATAATACCGCCCAGTCCTCCACATACAAGAACAGCTCCTGACTGTGCAATGAATCTTCCCACTTCATAGGCGACCGAGGCGCTGCGGGTATCAGCCGTGCCATCTCCAATCACGCCGATATAATGCATATCAAGTACTTCCACGGCCGCTCCCATTATCCTTCAGAGCGTGCCGCTGCCGCCGTCACCCGGGAAAAAGGAGGGACTAGGCAGAGGCGGACGAATACCTCTTAATGGATCGCCGCCTTGGTCTCATTCTCTTCCTTCTCACCACCCTGTTCTTTTCATTCCCTGCGGTGCCTGCCTCCCCCGGCACGGCGCCCCTTAAAAAGTCGCTTCCCGACGCTTCATGGGTGCTCTTGCAGATCAAGGATCGGAACAGGAAGCTCCTTGATTTCACCGCCACTATGGATATCACGGTATACGCCTACCTGATGAGGTTTCCTCTCACGGCAGAGCTCTCATTCAAGAAGCCCGACAAGGTGAAAATGGAATTCACCAGGGTTCCCTCATGGCTCAAGGCAAGGGAAAGCACCTTCAGAACTGCACTCCCTACGGAGACCCTTTACAGGAGCTACAAGAGCAGGGTCATTGGAATCGAGACCGAGAGAGGGAAACAGTGCTATGCTCTCAGGATGACGGCACCGGACCGGGGAAATGTAAAAAATGTCTATCTCTGGGTTGATTCCTGTAATTTTACCCCCCGGAAGTTTTATCTTTCCTACCGTGACGGGGGAACGGTGGAGCTGGAGAATGAATTTGCCTCATTCGGGGGATTTCATCTGATCACCCGCCAGAAAATCACCTTTGACCTGCCGGAGTTTACTGCCAAAGCTCTCGTGAAGTATTCCGGCTACAGGGTAAACCAGCAGCTTTCCGACGAGATCTTCAGGAAGAAGGAAAGCCCTCTTCCTGGTAAATGAGATTCCTTTCCGTCTCGGGATCAAAGAGATGCATCTTGTGCATGTTCAAGGTCACCGTGAGATCGTTGCCAATCTTCGCTTCGGTATGTGAATCCACGCGGGCCGCCAGGGTTGCCTCACCCACCTTGATGTGGAGCATCACTTCGGAGCCCATGGGCTCCGAAACCTCCACCCGGGCATTCACTGCGAACCTCTTGAGATCTTCTTTTGAAAAGCGCAGGTCCTGGATATCCTCGGGGCGCATGCCAAAGAGGACTTCCTTTCCGATATGGGGCTCCGCTGCGGTGAGCCTCTCTTCGGGAATCTCCACCTCGAGGCCTTCTGCCGAAATCTTCAGCTTTCCTCCTTCGTCCTTCACCACGCGAGCCTTCAGGAAATTCATGGAAGGGCTCCCGATGAATCCTGCAACGAACTTGTTGGCAGGAAACTCATAGAGATGGAGGGGCGTGTTAATCTGCTGCACAATGCCGTCCTTGAGAATCACGATCCTGTTCCCGAGAGTCATTGCTTCCGTCTGGTCATGGGTGACATAGATAGTGGTGACACCAAGACGCTGGTGAAGCTTCTGAAGCTCGGCTCTCATCTGCACCCTGAGCTTGGCGTCAAGGTTGCTGAGGGGCTCGTCCATAAGATAAACCTTGGGCTTCCTCACTATGGCCCTTCCCATGGCCACCCGCTGACGCTGGCCTCCCGAGAGCTCCTTGGGCTTTCTTGCGAGGAGATGCTTGATGCTGAGAAGCTCTGCTGCCTCCTGGACGCGTTTGTCTATCTCTTCCTTGGGAAACTTTCGGAGCTTCAGGCCGAAGGCCATGTTCTCGTAAACATCCATATGGGGATAAAGGGCGTAGTTCTGAAAGACCATGGCGATATCCCTGTCCTTCGGCGACACCTCGTTCACCATCTGTTCCCCTATGAATATCTCTCCCTCAGTCACCTCCTCGAGACCGGCAATCATCCTCAGGGCCGTTGACTTGCCGCACCCCGAGGGGCCCACAAGGACCATGAACTCGCCGTCATTAATCTCAAGGGTGACATCCTTGATGACATGGACGTCACGCTTTTCGGCGCTGGGCTTCCAGAGCTCCCACCATGCCTTTTTTATGGCCTGTGTGCCCGAATATATCTTTTTTACATGCTTCATCACAACATTTGCCATTTGATTCCTCGCACCCGACGATTTGAGTATACTCTTGTTTCCGTATAGTTCTCTTTCCCCGGGAAAAAACCTCTCACCCCTTTGCCGTGAGGGATTTCCCGGGCAGAGGGCCTCCAGTGAAAAAAGTCGGGGGAAAAGGATGAGTTTTCACCGCCATTCGCGAATTTTCCGAGAAGTGCCCCGTCCTGCCGGGATGAGAGGTACGAAGTCTTCATTTCCTGTGAGCCTGGAGGAAAAATGAACGCATCATGTGATATTGACTCGCCTGAACAGTTTGGATCGCTTGATAAAGAGGGAATGATGGAGCTTGTGCTCAACCTTCCCGGCCAGATGGCCCACGCTCTGGAGTCAGGCAGAACCCTCAACCTGCCGCACCTCTCTGCCGCTCAGATACTCCACCTGGGCATGGGAGGGTCGGCCATGGCAGGCCACCTGCTGAGGGCTCACCTCCGCGACGAGCTTGCAATACCCTACGAGATAAACCAGTCTTACGACATCCCCGCATGGGCAGGGAGCAGAACCCTTGCCATTGCCGTGAGCTATTCGGGAGAAACGGAGGAGACCCTCACTGCCCTCGACAAGGCGGCGCGCAAAGGGTGCCAGGTCATCTGCGTGGCCTCCGGGGGGAGCCTCAGACAGAGAGCCCTGGCCATGGGAGCCCCATTCATTGAGGTTCCTTCAGGCTATCCGCCGCGCGCCGCCCTGGGCCATCTCCATGGGGCTCTGCTTGCCGCCCTGGAAAAAACCGGCATCGCGCCTCCCCATGATAAGGAAATCACCGAGACCATCGCCCTGCTTGAGTCCCTTCGCGAGGAGTGGCACCCCCGCGTGCCCCTGGAGAAAAACGAGGCCAAGAGGCTCGCAACAAGAATCGCAGGCAAGGTGCCCATCGTCTTCGGGTCAAGCGATGCATCAGCCGCCGTGGCCTACAGGTGGAAAACACAGTTCAACGAGAATGGAAAGTCCCTCTGCTACACGGAGAGATTTCCCGAGCTGAATCACAACGAGATCGTGGGATGGGCCCACAGCTTCATTCCCCAGAAGGCTTTTCACGTGTGCTTCCTCAGGGACAGCGGAGAACCGGAGCCTATCAAAACGCGGATTGACTTCACCGAGGAGATTATCAGCGGGAAAACCACCACCGACCATCTCTGGTCAAGGGGCACCTCGGCTCTTGCGAAGCTCATGTCCCTCGTATTTCTCGGCGACCTCGCGAGCACCTACCTCGCGCTCCTTTACGGCACCAATCCCACGTCAATAGATGTCATCACTGAAATGAAAAAGAGACTGAGCACGCTTTCGAAGGGCAAAAAATAATTACTGGACGAGGAGGCCTCCCATGACAGCAGAGGGAAAACCTATCGTAATAGGCGTTGACCTGGGCGGGAGCCATGTATCGGCTGCTGCAGTCGATCAGAAAGGTACACTCCTGCAGTTTTCCGAGCGGGACATAGATAACAACAAGTCGGCCGACGAGATACTCTCAGGCGACATTGTGCCGGTCATCCAGGAGACCCTGGAAAAAATCTCCGGCGTCCATGCCATTGTGAAGGGTATCGGCATGGGAATCCCGGGCAGGACTGACGGAGAGCGGGGAGTCTGCATCTTCGCTCCCAACCTGAAATGGCGGGAGGTGCAGGTCAGGGAGCCCCTCGAGAGCCTTCTCCATGTCCCCGTCTTCATCATCAATGATGTGAGGGCGATGACTGTGGGGGAGAAGTGCTTCGGAAACGGAAGAGGCTTCAATGACTTTATCTGTATGGCCCTCGGCACGGGAATCGGGGGCGGGGTGGTGGCCAACGGGAAACTGGTCCTCGGCGCCATTGAAGGTGCCGGCGAGATCGGCCACATCACCGTGGAGCCCGAGGGCCCCCTCTGCGGGTGCGGAAACAAGGGATGCATGGAAGCCTTCTCTTCAGGCCCCGGCGTCGCAAGGAGGGCGATGGAAGCTCTCAAGCGTGGAGCATCCAGCATTCTCAGGGATGCTCCCGAGATCACCTCGAAAAAAGTTTTTGAGGCCGCAAGAGAGGGCGATGCCCTTGCCCTGGAAATCTGGCGCGAAACGGGAATATACCTGGGAAGGGGGCTCGCCAGCATCATCACCGTGCTGAATCCCCGGAGGATCCTCATGGCTGGCAGAGTATCAAGAGCAATAGAGTTTTTCCTGCCTGCCCTGAAGGAAGAGCTCACATCGAGGGCCAGGATGGTGCCCCCTGATTTCACGGAGATTGTCACCGCAAGGTTCGGGAAGGATGCGGGCATGATAGGAACTGCGGCCTTCGCCTTCGAGAAGCTTGAGCTGGTCTGAGAGGCCGCGGCCCGTCATTGGCGCCCGATTCCCGTATAATTGAAGCCCAGGGCCCTCATGCGGGCCGCATCGTAGATATTTCTCCCGTCAACAATGAGAGGGCGCTTCATGACCTCCTTGAGGCGGGCAAAATCCAGGTGCTTGAACTCAGACCAGTCGGTCACCACGATGAGGGCATCGGCGCCGCGGGCAGCCTCGTACGGGTCCGAGAAGAATTCTATGCCCTTGAGAAGCTCCTTTGCCCTCTCCAGCGCCACTGGATCGCAGGCCTTCACCAGGGCGCCTTCATTCCTGAGGTGCTTGATTATCGTAAGGGACGGAGCATTCCTCAGGTCATCGGTGTTGGGCTTGAAGGCAAGGCCAAGCACCGCCACGGTCTTTCCCTTGAGCTCCCCGAGGCCATGGCGGAGCTTCTCCACCACTACCTTCTGCTGGTGGGAGTTCACCTTCTGGACCGCTTTCAGAATCTGGAAATCGTATCCGAGCTGATCGGAGATGTTGATGAAAGCCGACACATCTTTGGGGAAGCATGAGCCTCCGTACCCTGCACCGGCCTGGAGGAAGTGCATTCCTATGCGCTTGTCAAGGCCAATTCCCCGTGCCACCTTGTGGACATCGGCGCCCACAATGTCGCAGATATTCGCAATCGAATTGATGAAGGAGATCTTCATGGCAAGGTAGGCATTGGCAGAGTGCTTGATAAGCTCCGCGCTCCTGATGTCGGTGATCAGAAGGGGCGCGTTGAGAGGCTCATAGAGGCTTACGAGGAGCGTGGCGGCCTTTTCGCTGGTCACTCCCAGGACCACCCTGTCGGGGCTGAGAAAGTCGTCTATGGCCGTCCCTTCCCTCAGGAACTCCGGATTGGAGGCCACGTCAAACTGCACGCCGGGGCTGACGGACTCCCTTATGGTCTTCATTACCCATTCGCCGGTCTGCACGGGCACCGTGCTCTTCTCCACGATAAGCCTGTATTCTTTCATGTGCTCGGCAATCTGCCTCGACACTTCTTCCACGAAGGAGAGATCTGCCTCGCCGCTTGTCTTGGAGGGAGTATCGACAGCGATGAAGATGATAAGGCCGTGGTCAACGCCATCCTTGATCTGTGTGGAAAAGAGGAGGCGCTGCTCCCTTTTGTTGGCCTTCACCAGCTCCTCAAGCCCCGGCTCATAGAAAGGGATGATCCCTTTTTCAAGCATCTCAATCTTTTTCTCGTTGTTATCAATGCACATGACCTTGTGGCCCAGCTCTGCGAAACAGGCGCCCGATACAAGCCCTACATATCCTGCTCCCACTATGGTGATATCCATATCTTCATCTCCTTATATTTAAAATAGAATCTGGTGTGCATCCCGTGCCTGCACGGCGCTATTCTTCCTTTTCGAGGGAGAGAAAGAGCCTTATGATACCCTCCCTCTGCTCTGCATAGAGAGATTCGGGAACGACGGCGCATGGCAGTGGAAACGACCTGCAGAAGCGCCCTACATTCCTCTCCCTGGTGATGAAATCCTTTTCCTCAACGCCCTGGGCCTCAGGGACATGGCCATCGATTATGAGGAGCGTGGAAGTCAGGTGCATCGATACATCCTCTTTTCTCACTCCCGGGAGAATCGCTTCCACGACGAGGGCTCCTTTCCTAAGGTAGACATCAAGGGGGGGCTCCCAGGGCTGCTGCGGAAAAAAGGTGCGGCTCCTGGGGAACAGGCTTGCAAGAAGACCGTTCATGGTAAGCCTCACACTTTCGAGACCAAGCAGGGGATCCCATCCCCATCCCGTGCTCCCAAAGGGAAACATCCTGGTCCCCACCGAGAGGATGCTTTTTTGAGGGGGCTTTTCAGCATCCTTTTTCCTTCTTGCAGCCATAGTATTCCTTTCAATCCTCTATTTCTTCGGCAGAAAGCCGGTATGTCCGGGGAGGAAGGCCCCCGCAGGTGACTTTCAGTGTCATTCCCTCCTGCAGGCCCCCCAGCTGCACCAGGGCACTCCCCTTCCCTTCGGTCATGAGTTTTCTTGATGCTTTGAGGGTATCCCTCTCAAGCACATCAAACTGCACTTCGACGCCTGGCAGGAGATTACGGTACTGGTCTTCCGTGATGACTTCGACTGTGCAGGCTGAATCAGATGCCTGGAGGGGAGCCTCACCATCTGCGTCAGATCCCGATGGCTTTTTCTCCTTCAATGTCCCTTTGAGAGGTGAGGCTTTCACATGGAACTCTGCCAGGCTTCCCGGAAGGAACTCAACGAAAAGAGGCTCGGGCCCGCCAAGACCGCACTCAATCTCCACAGTGGCTTTACCGGGGAAACCTGCCGAGTGAAGCCTGTTCTTGGCTACGCCGTTTCTTGTGCTCACCCAGGGGGCTATCACGCCGCGGGATGCGCGGAATCTCACCACGGTGCCGTCAGGGACTGTCTTCCCCTTTCCGTCCTTCACTTTCACCGAGAGCTCGGCAAAGCTTTTCCCGTCAGCTGGAATGCTTTCAGGAGAGCACCGCACCTCTTCAAACTGGTAAGGTAAAAGGCGCGGTGATGAATCCACCAGGAGGATTCCATTTCCCACAGGCCTCTCTGGATTCCTGTTCCCCGCTCCCCTGCTCACGTCGTACCCCATGATATCCATCACCGATGAATTGCCGCCGTCAACGCACATGGCCTGCACCATGGAGTGTTCCTTCAGGTAAAGGGCCAGTTCTTCCAGTTTCATGCCGGCATTGTGGCTCTCAGAGAAGCCGGTGACCGTATAGATATGGAGATGCCCCCGCCTGTCAAGGGCAAAAGCGGTCCTCCCGGCTCTCCTGGTGATATCATTCCCGGACTTGCCCAGGCCCTCTTCATCGGCAGTGACGTCTACGGTACCGTCCCTTATGAGCCTTGGGCCGCCGCCGAGAGCAAAATCAACCTTCCTGAGAGGCCTGCCTTCCAGGGTCAGCAGAGTATTGTCACGGACCACAAGCTTCTCAAAAAGCACCTTCTTATTCTCCATGACCGCAAGGACTGTGCGCGGAGGCCTGGTTGAGACCGGCCCGGCAATCACTTTCCCTTCATTGTACACGAGGCCGAGAGCTCCCCCCTTGGTGGAAAAAAAACCTCCGTTCACGGCAGCGAGGGCGTCAAGGCGCTTCCTCATGGCAGTGGTCTTTTCACGGCTCGTGTTGTTGTCATTCGCAAGGGCAAGCCTGAGTGAGGCATTTCCCTTTGCCGGGTCGAGGACAAGCTCGTTGATAAGGGCGTAGCCCTCCCTTGTGGCGCGTTCAACCCACTTCCATCTGACGTCGGAGGTGACGGCGCTCTCACCCGCCCTGTAGAAGCATTTTTCCACGTCAATGACAAGCCTTTGAGGCGATTCGTCTTTCAGCAGCATCACCTTGATATTCTCAGGGGGAACCTCGTAGTGGAGGGCTACCTCCATGCGCGCGCGCCTGAAATTCTCCTTTACAAGGCGCCATCCCTGCACCAGGCTGTCCTTGTAGTCCTTTCCTCTCGCAGCGCTCTGATCGAAGCCGCAGGCAGGCAGATCCACCACAAGACGCGCGGGATTTTGAAGCTGATAGACCCGGTAATGAGGGGGAAGCCGGTCAAAATCAAGGACCATGCGGACTTTTTCCTGTCCCAGAGAGCTTCTTATTGCATTGAGAGTACTCGGCCCATCACCGAAGGCTGGGGAAAGGGCGGCGCAAAGAAGAACCAGCGTTATAATTGACTTGAAGGCCATCTGTTTCATAGGCTATTGATAAAAATTCATATAATAGTGCTTTTCGAGCTTTTTGTAGAAAGGGAGAAAATAGTGGCTCACCAGCGATTCCACCTCGGCCTCAGGCTCAAACCTCTCCCTGAACTCAGAGGCGATGGCGGCAAGGCTCTGCTTTCCGCAGCTTCGCCTGTAGATAAAAATCTGCCGGGGGTCCTGAAGTTTCATGGAACGGGTCGATCCCCGCAGCAAAAGGCTTCTCCCTTCATTATCGTATTCCAGGAGGGCCAGAGTCCTCATGGGAATGATTTCATCGAGGGAGCGCCTGCCAAAATCCTCGATACGAAAAAAGCGGGGGCTGCCAAGGTGGAAGAAATACTTGTTCAGAGCCTCGTGCTCACGGAGGTAACTATACCGGAAGGAGGTAAGGCCATACCGTTGAGCCCACCGGAAGTGATCGCAGACCCTCCTGTAAGGAATTTTCCCGCAGGTGCGCTTCATCACCTTGTCAATCTCCCGGTGAAAAATCTGCCTGAGCACCCTGAGACGCTCTATGGAAAGGGATTTTGTCGCGCATGAAGCTTCAAGCGTCGAGAGATTGTCAAGAAAAAGGGGATCTTTTACTATTATATCAAAATCCGATGGTCTCATGGAGATTTCCGTGCCAGGGTAAGGGCAGAAAAAGCCCACGCCGGTCTCAAACACGCCGGGGGCCATCTCTATGAGGTGCCTGGCGAAATCAATGCTCTTCCTGACGGTCTTCTCCGTCTCAAAAGCCCCTCCCACGATGAAATGGCCCACAAGGGACATACCTCCAAGCCTGGCGGCATGGGCCACCAGGTCCTCCACTTGGCCAAGGGTGATCCCCTTCCTGTAAGCGTCAATGACAGACTGATCGCCTGACTCGATGCCCACCTGGAGCCTTATGAGGCCTGCCTCCCTGAGGGTGTCCAGCAGATCGGGGGAGCGGGAGAAGATATCGGCACGGCCTTCGCAGTAAAAGGCAAAATCTCTTTCTGACTTCTTCCGATACTCGCCGAGAAGCTCGCAGATCTTCCTGACTCTCGGGGGATTGGCCACAAAGGTGTCGTCGCCCAGGGAGAACACGTTGAGATTATAGCGCTCAAGATTCTCTGTGATCTCTGCTACCACATGCTCAGGCGACCGGAAGCGGTAGCGCCTTCCATGGACCACCTGGAAACAGAATGCGCAGCCAAAAGGGCACCCTCGACCCGAGGTGATGGTGAGCACCTGGGGACGGCCGACGCTTGTGAGGGCATGATCGGGAAGGGGAAGGCTGTCAAGATCCTCGATGAGGGGTGCCTGAGGATTCTTTAAAACCTGGGCACCGCTCCTGTAGATCATGGATGGGACTCCCCCGAGGGTCCCCTCTCCCCTTACCAGGTATTTTGCATAGGCCACGATCCCCTCCTCGCCCTCTCCAGGGATAAGGGCGTCAAAAAAGGGCCATGAGAGGAGCTCTTCGCCCAGCGCCGAGGCAAGAGGCCCCCCTGCAATTATTTTTGCCGAGGGAACCCATTTCTTTGCCTTCCTCGCGAGATCCTTGACGGGGAAAATATTGTCAGAGTTGGTGTAGAAGCCTATGACCGAGGGGCGGGAAGCAGTGAAAAAGCCCTCGATGTCACTGAGGGAGAGGCTGAATAAATCAAGCGGCGTGAGGACTTTCACCGTGAAGCCTTCACGGTGCAGCACCGCAGCGAGGGAGAGAAGCCCGGGATTTCCCCGGGCTATCAGGTAAAAGCTGTCCAGGTGGACAAGCACTACGTCATAGGCTGCCTCTTTTCGCCTGAAGCTTTCAAGAAGCTCTTCTATTCTTTTTCCCACGGCCTGCCGCTAACCTCTCCCGCAGTATGAGCGTGCAAATAAACTGGTGCAAGTGTGCTGGATATACTGACGCGCATTATACCCTCAAGTATAATGATGCCATCAGGTATGCTCTGGAGTATAAAGATGCCTCACGGGAGGCCAATCCAGAATTACAGGCGTTCGTGCAAGAGGTACGTTGCGAAATAGTTCACATTCCCTTTTCAGGTGCGCCTGGTGACGGGCTATGATATGCTTGCAATCGCCTCTTCTTCGCTTTTATAGATACCGAAAATCTTCACCAGTCCCGTGATGTTGAAAATCTTCTTTATCTGGGGATTGGTGCAGATGAGGCTGATGCTTCCGTTGTGCTCCCTCACCTTTTTGAGCGCACCGATAAGGACCCCGAGACCGGTGCTGTCAATATACCTTACTTCTTCCAGATTAATGATGAGCACATAGTTTTCTTTCTCTATCAGCTCATTGATTGTCTCTTTTACCCTCGGTGAAGTATAGACATCAATCTCGCCCTGTACCTCTATGACATAGCCCTTCTTCACCTGTTTCGCAACCACCTTGATATCCACGTGGCGACCTCCCTTCTCGCTGCAGAAAATCTCTCTTCGCCCTGCCCGTGCAATTGGTAAAGGAAAAGAAAGAAAAAAGCGGTCTTTTTTCTTTCTTGTAACCCTTCACCCTGACCGGAGCGCCTGGCGGAGCCCCCGGCATGAATGAGTGCTTACAGAAGCTCACTGCCCATTATTCCTGGGCACCTGCGGCATCTTCCTTCGCCTCACCCTTGTCACATTTTTTCTTCGTGAGTGATTCCTTGATTTCCTGGCCCTTCTCATCCACAAAGTGATGAGTCTTCTCTATCCACTCCTCGGCTTCTTCCTTGAAATCCTTGCCATACTTCTCGAGCTTCTTCCTTACATCCTCAGCCTTCTCTTTGATCTGTTCCCTTGTCTGTGTCCCGGACTGAGGGGCAAGAAGAATAGCGATAGAAGCTCCCACAAGGGCACCGACAAGCAGGCCCAGTATAAAATTGACGCCTTTTCCTTCTTCCATTGTTTCACCCCCTTCCTCTTCTGCAGAGTTACGATAAATATGTGGCATTGAAATCTCTGTATTGAAATATACTATTCTACCTGCATCGACTCTTTCCTTTCCGCTTTCCATGAAATAAATCTCATGGGAAGGGGCGGAGGCCTCCAGGACATTTCAGGCAGGGAAAAATCTCCCTCTGGAAAAAGAAATTAGGAAGAGAACTTCCGGAGAGAGAACCAGTCATGGAACTTACGGAGATACAGGAGAGAATCCTCAGCTTTATCGAGGAAAGGGTCAGGGAAAAAGGCATACCTCCCTCCATCAAGGAGATCGGGAGCAGCGTGGGCCTTTCCTCAAGCTCTTCGGTCCACCACCAGCTCCAGAACATTGAAAGGCTCGGCTACATCAGGCGTGATAAGACTAAGTCCCGCTCCATTGAGCTTCTGAGAGGCTCCACCTCTTTGCCGAGGTCACCAGAATCAGTGGAGACAGTAGCGCCTTCTCCTCAAAGCGACAGGGAATCAGAAACAACGGCCCCGCTCTCCTCTGCCACGCCGCCTGCCCATGACCGCAGGCTCGGCGAGTATCCGCTGGTCAGGTTCGACGCCGAAAACGGGTTCAGCCCTTTCTGTGCGAGCACTATCGCCCTCCCCACGGATTTTGTCGGCTATCCCGATGCCTATCTCATTGCAATGGAAGGCGACGCAATGAAAGAAGGCGGAATTCTGGACGGGGACCTCTGCGTGGTGAAACATGCTGAAGAGGCCATGGAAGGCGACATAATAGTCGCAAAGGTGGAGGAAGGGATAGTGATAAGGACCTACCGAAGCCGCGGAGGCTACCCGGTCCTCGAGCCCCAGAACGCCAGGATGCGCCCCATGATGGCCAGGGAGGCCCTCATCGTGGGAAAGGTCATCGGCGTCATGAGGCACCTTGAGGGAAAATATCCCTGCCCCGCGCAGGAAATCCCATGAAAATGTCGTAATTGGGAATGATTGGTGATTGAGAATCCATTCCACTGTCCATTGTACTAAAATTCCTTCCCGCACCAAGGTGTGCTGTGCTATAATGAAAGTACCACTATGAGGGGGTGCACTATGAAAAAATTGAAAATGATGCTCGTCGCGATGCCGATCCTGGCCCTGATGTTCGTGCTGCTTGCCGGGGCTATTCAGCCGGAGTGGAAGCTGGTGGTAAAGCTTTTTGGCACTGTCGAGAGCCAGAAGCAGAATTCTGCCGACTGGATTATGATAAACCAGGCTCGAGAGCTCAAAGATGGAGACAAGGCCCGGACTCTTGCGGATTCCCGCGCAAAGATACAGCTGGCCGATCAGAGCGTCGTGACTCTGGGCTCAAACACCAGCGTTGAGATTGCCCAGTTCCAGCTCAAGGAAAACAAGAGAATCGTCGAGCTCAAGATGACCCTGGGAAGAATCAGGGCCGATGTCTCAAAATTCTTCAAAGGTGAATCGAGCTTTGAAGTAAAGACCAAGAAGGCGGTGCTTGCAGCGCGCGGCACTGATTTTTACGTGGATGTCCAGGAGGTCGGCGATGCTCCACAGAAGCCTGACTCAACGAGTGCCGCGGGCCTGGTGGCTTCGCTTGGGCCCCTGATCTCAGACGGGGAGACGGCTCAGGCACCTGGTAATGCAGGAGAAAACGTATATCTTGCGGTTTACGAGGGATCTGTGCAGGCTACTGTAGGAAATAACACCCAGACTTTCTATACCGGCCAGACAGGCCTTATCACCCCCCAGGGAAATATCATCTTCAACCCGCCGCAGCCCCCGCCACCCATTACCGGCGGGCAGGGCTTCTCCCATGACCAGGACATGCGCAATGAGGGCCCCGGAGGAGGACCAGGTGCTCCCGGAGGGACCCAGGGCGCCATGCAGCCTCCCCCGCCGCCGGGACCTCCCGAGGATCAGGGCCATATAGGGGCACCGGGCGGTGGTCCTGGCGGGAGTGCACCGCCGCCTCCACCGGTAGGAGGCCCTCCGAGCGGCGGGATTATCCAGCCGCCGCCTCTTCTCACGCCTTCTGAGGGCACAGGGGTGAATATTATTGAGAATGTCATCAACAATAACACGGGTACGCTCCATATCAACATAAGGTAAGCCAGGCTTCAGCCTGGAGAGGTTATGAAGGTCTCTCTCTTTCAGAAGTCGGCCTTTACAAGGAAGGAAAAGCAGAATTCCTTCCTTGTTGTATTGTGTTTTGCCTTTGTCATCCTATGCTTTCGAGATTTGGTAAAAAAATATGAATTGGATATTCAAGATACCTTTTTTAAAATGAGGGCCAAATCCAATGAATTTGAAAACTTTGGAAGAGAGCAAACAGATTTCCCCTATACTCTTGTTTTGCTTGATGATAAGAGCCTGAAAGAGATGAAACTCTCATGGCCGGTGCCGCGTTCAACCTATGCAAAACTTATAGAAAAAATCGAGAAGTTTAAACCAAAAGCGATAGGGATGGACTTCATTTTTCCAGACTACGATGACACCGCATACAGGAACTTCAAAGAAATGATGAATACATACCATAAACTCAAACTAGAATATGAAAGTATCAATAACCTTAATAGAACCATAAGAAGTCCATTTATCCTAGATTTCAGTAAAAATTTCAATAATTTTGATGAAATTCTCACCAAATGGAAAGAGACACAACCCTCTTATCAGGATATGGTTCTGTCAGAAACCCTAAACAGATATGATAACATTATTCTTGGTCAAACCATCCAGGAAAGCTCTCCGGACAAACCCGCCGAGATAGCTCCCCCTGCCCGAAGTCTCACTGATGGATGGTCTGCTGAAAAAAAAGAGAAAAATATTGGTTTTGTAGATGCAGGTCTCCACGAATCGGAACGTGGTGATATCATCAGAGATGCTTGTTTATTGAAAGAAATTGACAGAAATGTCTATTCATTTGACCTTCTATTATGGTCAAAACAGCACAACTTGCCACTTGAAAACATTAATCTTTCGAAAGACAAGAGCACTCTGAACCTTGGAGTTTTTAATGTTCCTCTTCAGAATGGAAAACTAAAAATCAACTACTTTGGTAAAAAATGGGAAGTCGTGAAAGCAGGAGATGACACATCTACTCAGTCATATGAAAAAATACTTTATCCATTCAAGGCCGTTGAGAGAAATGTGGTCGAGTCGTTCAATGATATATTGAATGTTGAAAATGAGAAAACACTGGAACGTTGCCTGAAAGATAAAATAATATTGGTGGGTGTATCAGCAGAGCAGGCTTTTGAGAATAAACCATCTCCTATAGGGCGTATCACTGGACCTGAAATTCATCTCAATATCCTGCTCACGCTCTATTTCAAAAAATTTCTAAGAGAACCACCTTTATGGGCTCGTATTCTCTTTGTTCTGATACCAGGATTGCTCCTGGCGCTAGTTATGCCCTTTTTGTCAATAACGGGAGGAACTGTTCTTTTCTTTTTATTATTTGCAGCAATCTTCCAATACTCTCTTTGGGACTTTTCCCATAACGGCATTATCCATAGAACAGCTGCATCGCTCATTATAGTGCTATTCGCTTATTGCGCCACCACCATCCAGCACTTCATCGTGACGCAGAAGACCAAGAACCGCCTCAGGCAGATGCTCCTTGAGCTTGCGCCGGTGCCCGAGCCCGTCCTCGAGAAGATCATGCACCGCTACCAGGGGCAGGTCACCCTTGGCGGTGAAAGGGTTGAGCTCTCCATCCTCTTCTCCGATATAAGAGGATATACCAACCTTTCGCAGAATCTAGAACCAACGGAGGTTATGAACACGCTGAACGAATATTATGCCGCCATGGGAAAGTCATACAAAAAGAACGGCGGCATGGTTTTCGACTATATGGGCGACGGGCAGATGGTGGTCTTCGGAGCCGATGAGACAATCAGGGAAAATCACGCGCTGATGGCCTGCAAATCAGCACTGGAGATGCAGAATGAGCTTGCCAGGCTCAACGAGCACTGGGTAACGCAGGACAAGCAGCCTCTCGAGATGGGTATAGGCGTCAACACTGGACCGGTATCGCTCGGCTTTCTCGGCTCAGGCTCACGGAAACAGTTTGCCGCCATCGGCGATACGACAAACGTAGCCTCAAGAATCCAGGGGCTCTCCCAGAAATACATGGCGCCTGTCATCATGAGCGATACAACCTATGAATTAATCAAGGCTCACGTCGTGGTAGAAAGCCTTCCCGCCACGATAGTGAAAGGGAAGACCGAGCCCATCAAAATCTACAAGCTGGTGAATATAAAAGAGGGAACTAAATAAGGGAACACCATGCAGAGCGACGCACTGAACACCCAGACCATGGAAGAGCTTGAAAAGGCAATCTCTTCAAGCCCCCTCTTTTTTTCCCTCGAACAGCCGGTCATCAGGTCGATAGCGACCCTCAGCCAGACCGTCTCCTTCAAGGCGGGAGATATCATTTTCAGGGAAGGAGACCCCGGTGACAGCTTCTATCTTATTAAGGAAGGCCATGTCAAGATAGTAAGGATGGATGGCGACCAGGAGCTCGTCATGGCCATCCTTGACCCCCCCGAGGGGTTCGGCGAGATGGCCCTTCTCATCAAGCAGCCCCGGACAGCTACGGCAAGAGCTTCAGACGACATCATCCTTATCCAGATAAAGAGGAGCGACCTGGAAGGGCTTGTACGGAATCACCCGGAGCTCCTCATCCAGCTCAACAGGCTCATGGCTCAGCGTGTCTCGCTGCTTGACGAGAAGCACGAACAGAAGCACAAGTTCCGCTCAGAATACAGGCTGGAGCTTGACCCCGCCATCCTGGACCTTCTCTTCCAGCTCAACGAGGTGGCCGGCGGCCCCGAGCAGGTGCAGCACTGCAAGGAGACGGCCATGCTCGCCCGCGAAATGAGCAAGATACTCTGCCCGATGGTCCATGAACAGCTCTTTTACGCCGGGTACCTCCACGAGATAGGGAAGATCTCCCTCTGCAACGATCTCGTCAGAAAGGAGCGCGCAGGCAAGGAAGAGCTCACCGACGATGAGAAGGCGCAGGTCTCGAAAATATTCTCCACTGCCGTTGAGATACTGAAGCCCGACAAGATCCTTTACGAATCGGTGAGCTTCATAGAATACCTGGAGCGTGAATCCTACCTCCTGATGCCCATTGAGACGCAGATCCTCCAGACTGCCGATGATTTTCTGATGAAAATCTCCCGGAACTACCTGGCCGTCAACCCTCAGGAAGCCCTGGCCCAGATCAAGGATGGCTGCGAAACCCGCTACAATCCCAAGGTCGTCGCCGCCCTCGAGAAGACCGTTGAAAAGTTCAACTCTCTCAAGGTGGAAAAACAGCTTGTCTTTATCAAGCAGATGAATATCGCCCTCGACTTCAAGGACCATTATACGCTGAGCCACTCAATCCACACAAGGGAGATGTCGGAGAAAATCGGCACGAGAATAGAGCTCTCCAAGAGGGAGATGGAGTTCCTCCGCTACGGGTGCGAGCTCCATGATGTGGGCAAGATTTACATCCCCACCAAGATTCTCGTGGCACCGAGGAAGCTCACCGACGATGAGATGGAGATCATGCGCAGGCACGCCACATACTCGGCGCAGTTCTTCCAGGATATCCCGGGAATGGATGAGCTTACCAACATCATCAAGCATCACCATGAGCGCTGGGACGGGAAGGGTTACCCCGACGGCCTTGCCGGCGAGGAGATCCCCCGGATCTCAAGGATAATGGTCATCGCCGACGTCTACAGTGCCCTCACCACCAAGCGCCCCTACAGGCTTGACGATAAGGGAAACAAGGTGGGCTTCTCGAACACCAAGGCCCTCGAGATAATGGAAAGCATGCCCGGCCACTTCGATCCTGAACTCTTCGACATATTTAAGAAAATTATCGTCGAAGAGGAGGAAAATCCCGAGAAAAAGTAAAATTTAGCCATGGCGGCCCTCACCGAGGGTTTATTTTGCCATGGAGATTACAATGGACCAGACATCAACCAAGGGTACCGCACCAGACAATGCCGAAATGGAGGCAAAAGCCCGTTCCATGCGGGTTCCCTTCGTAGATATCTCCCAGGTCCAGCTCGACAAGGAAGTGGCCATGATAATCCCCGAATCCATGGCCCGGCGCTATTCCCTCGTCTGCATTGACAAGAAGGATAAAAAGATCACCCTCGGCATGGCAGACCCCCTCGACGTCTTCGCCATAGACGACGTGCGCTTCAGGACAGGATACGATGTGGAATCGGTGCTCACCAGGCAGGAAGACATCGAGTCGGCCCTCGACTATGTCTACGGCGAGGACACAAGCTGGAAAGAGGTCATCTCCCTCGTGGAAGACACGAGCCTGGAGCTGAAAAAGGAGGAAGAGGGCTCCGAGGAGGAAGTGGTCATCGATCAGCCCGTCATCAGGCTGGTGAACATGATCATCACCCAGGCAATCGAGAAAAAGGCAAGCGACATCCATATCGAGCCTTTTGAGGGCGAGCTCCTCATCAGGTACCGCATTGACGGCATCCTTCACGAGGTGATGACGACGCCCAAGTCCCTCGTCCCCGCCGTGATCTCCCGTATCAAGATCATGGCAGGCCTCAAGCTTGACGAAAAGCGTATCCCCCAGGACGGCCGTATCCATATGAAGATCCGCGACCGCGACCTGGACCTCCGCGTCTCCACGTGCCCCTCGCTCCATGGCGAGGACGTGGTCATGCGTCTGCTGGACAAAAAATCCATGCAGGTCGATCTCACCAAGCTCGGGTTCCGTGAGCTTGACTTTGCCAACCTGAACAAGCTCGTCTCACGGCCCAATGGCTGCTTCCTCGTGACGGGGCCCACAGGAAGCGGCAAGACCACCACGCTTTACTCTGCTCTCAACAAGATAAACCAGCCCGACATCAAGATCCTCACCGTCGAGGATCCCATTGAATACAACCTGAAAGGGATCATCCAGGTGCAGACCCATGCACGGGTGGGCCTCACCTTTGCTTCAGCCCTGAGGGCATTTCTCCGCCAGGACCCCGACATCATCATGGTCGGCGAGATCCGCGACAAGGAAACGGCCACTATCGCCATCGAGGCGGCGCTTACAGGCCACCTTGTGCTGTCAACACTTCATACAAATGATTCCATAGGCTCGGTGACCAGGCTGACTGATATGGGAGTGGAGCGTTTTCTCATCTCTTCGACAATGCTCGGCGCCCTGGCACAGCGCCTTGCAAGAACAGTATGCGATGCGTGTGCCGAGCCGAGGCCCCTCCACCCCGAACTCAAGAAGCTTTTCGAAAAATACGGTATCCAGGAGAATGACGTGAACATGCGAATAGGCGCAGGGTGCCACATCTGCAACATGACGGGCTATAAGGGCAGGATGGGAATTTACGAGCTCATGGTCGTCGATGACGAGATACGGGCACAAATCGTCAACCATGCTTCGGCAAAGGAGATGGAGATCGCTGCGAGGAAATCCGGCTTCATAAGGCTCTTTGAAGATGGCCTGATGAAGGTGGCCCAAGGCAGGACCACTTACGAAGACCTCTGCAGAATCACCGCTGACTGAGCCGCCATGGAGCAGCGCGCCACCTTCAGCATTCACACCCTCGGGTGCAAGGTCAACCAGTACGAATCAGAGAAAATAAGGGAAACCCTCCTCTTAGCAGGCTACTGCGAAGTCCCTTTTGGCGCCCCCGCCCAGGTGCAGATCATCAACACCTGCACAGTCACCCATACCGCCGACAGAAAATCAAGGCAGAAGATCCGTTCTGCCCTCAGGGCGGCTCCCGGGGGGACCGTGGTGGTCACCGGGTGTGCTGTGGAGCATGACAGCCCGGGGATAAAAACGCTCGATGAGAGGCTCGTCATTGTGCCGCAGAAAGACAAGGAGAAAATCGCTTTCACCCTCACCCCTCCGGCCATTACTTCCCCCGAGGTGCATCATTCCCCGAGAACAAGGGCAATGCTCAAGATAGGCGATGGCTGTGATCATTTCTGCTCATACTGCATAGTCCCCCACGTGCGGGGAAGGATAAGAAGCCGCCTTCCCGACGAGGTGGAAGAGGAGGCTGAAAAGCTTGCAGGCAGGGGATTCCGTGAGATTGTGCTGACAGCCATCCACCTGGGAGCCTATGGTCGTGATCTCCCCGGGGGGGAAAGCCTGCCCGGCCTCATAGATCGGCTTGCCCGCCGCTTCCCCTCATTGAGAATACGTCTCAGCTCAATCGAGCCCCAGGACTTTTCAGAGGACCTCCTCGAGGTGATGGAGCGCCACAAGGCGCTCTGCAGGCACATCCACCTTCCTCTCCAGCACGCGAGCCCCTCTGTCCTTGAGCGGATGGGAAGAGGCTATACCATCGAGGAGTACCAGCGCATTCTTGAGCGCATTACGGCAAGGATCCCCGACGTGGCCCTCACCTCCGACATCATTGTGGGATTTCCCGGCGAGACTGAAGCTGATTTTACGGCATTGTTCAATTTCATCGATAAGGCCTGTTTTTTCAGGATTCACGTCTTCAAGTTCTCTCCCCGCCCGGGGACGCCTGCAGCCCATTTCCCCGGCAAGGTAAGAGAGGACGTGAAACAGGAGCGGAGCGCTCTTCTTATAAAGAAAGGCGTGGAGCACGGGGAGCGCTTCTGCCGGCGCTTCATCGGAGAGACCCTCGAGGTCCTCGCCGAGGGCTCATCGGGGGGCATGCTCCATGGCTTGGCGGGCAATTATATCAAAGTCCGCTTCAGGGGAAAAAAGAGGGATCTGGGCCGCATCATACCTGTGCGGATCAGCAATGCCCTGGGCAGCGAGCTCTCAGGCTCGGTCACTTGATGCCATAACTTGCTTTAATCTTCAGGGCAATGCGATCCACTGCCTCACTTCGTGATTTTATGGCTTGCGCATCGGCAGAAAGAGTGGTAAGCCCCGAGACATCACCTGACGAAATAGCCCTTTTCATGGTGGAGAGGAGCTGCACGCTGGTATTCAGGACCTCCAGGGTCTTCTGCTTGTGTTCCTGGCAAGCCGGAGGGGCGTTCACATTGGCGATCTGATCACGGACCGTGGAGTACGCGGACAAAAGCTTGTCCATCCCGGACATGTCACCGCCCAGAGTAGCCTTTACACACTCCTGGGCAAAGGCCTCGGGGTCGTCCCAGGTCTTCGCTGCTGAGCTTATCGCATCGAGCTGGTTGAAATAGTTCACCACCTGGGCCCTCGCTTCAGGGGAGACTTCAGCGGTCCTCTGGGGAGCCTCAGGGTTCCGGGCCGGCTGGGTAAAGCGGTGAAGCACCGGGGGCTGGGTGGCAGGAGGCTGGAACGCCTGCTGGGTGCCTGAGCCCTGGACGGAATATTCCGGCGGCACCTGTGCAGGAGGCTGGTAGTTCTGCGGCGGCTGGTAATTCTGCGGCGGGACATTGGGATCAGTATTCTGCTCTGCAGGCACAGGGGTTATGAACTGGGCTGCCACAGGGGTGGCGGGAGCGGTCCCTCCACCCGGCGTCACCCGGGATTGTGCTGCCGAGCGGCCCGACTCCCTGCCCAGCAGAAAGGCAATCGCCATGATAGCTGCCACAAACATAATCACCCCGAGAACCAGAAGCTTCGTGCTTATCTCAATTTTACTTTCCCTGTGCTCTTCCACGCCGCACCTCCATTTGCAAGACTGCCGGCATCCTTATAATACCATTATACTCCAAGAATTCCTCCCTCCACAAGTGGAGGTGCCGCAGGACTTCACATAGGAGTTTATCGCTTTTTCACGAAGATGAAGGTGATGATACGAATGGGCACATGCGGATTCAGTTTCAAGGACTGGAAGGGAACGGTCTATCCCCAGACCCTCAAGGACGCGGATATTCTCTCTTACTACAGCAGGTCTCTTGGTTTTGACACGGTAGAGATAGACTCAAGCTATTATTCATTTCTTTCGAGAACCACCGTGGCGGGATGGGACAGAAAAACCCCGCCGGGCTTCCTTTTCGCCGTAAAATGCCACAGGGAGATGACGCAGAACGAGGAAAAAGATCTGGACTCCCTGAAATTCCCTGACCTGGAGCTCTTCAGAAAATTTCTCGGCTCCTTTGACGGGCTCATCTCATCAGGAAAGCTTCTCTGCTTTCTTGCACAGTTCGGACCTCTTTTCAGAAAATCGGCAAAGACCTGCGATTTCCTCGCGGCATTCAGGGAAGCCCTGGGATCCTTTCCGCTGGTGGCGGAGTTCCGCCACTCGTCCTGGCTTTCCCCTGAAGAAAAGGACCATACTTTGAGGCTCCTGAGGGATTATAGCCTCCTTTATGCCATGGTGGATTTGCCGCACCTGCGGTCCCTTCCTCCCTTTGTACCCGCTGCCACCGGGGAAATCGCCTATATGCGCCTTCATGGCAGGAACAGGAACTGGTTCAGGGCCACGAGGGAAGAGCGCTATGATTACCTCTACACCGATGAAGAGCTGAAAGAGTTCATCCCTGCGATTACATGCCTTGCAGGAACGGTAAAGCACACGATGGTGTTTTTTAACAACTGCCATGCTGGAGCGGCACTTCGGAACGCGCTGAAATTAAAAGATCTTATGGGACTTGAGAGCCCTTTGCCGGCACAGCCGATGTATATCCAGGGAGAGCTTCCCCTGGGCAATTAAGAAAAATCCATGGAAAAGAAAAAACCGGCTTACAGCACCAAGATGCTTGAGAAGCCCACGAAGACCGTGGAGCCTCTCAAGAAGCCCCCCTGGAATCCTTTCGAGAGGATCACCCAGGAGGATCTTCTCGTTTTCACGAGGCAGCTTCACACGCTGCTCAACGCCGGGGTCCACATGGTGAAGGCCTTTGATACCCTCGCGGGGCAGATAGACAAGGAAGCCATGCACCGCATGCTCTTTCGCATCAACACGCGCATAAAGACAGGATTTACCCTCTCGAAAGCCCTTAACGAATACCCCGAGGTCTTCAACCAGATATATGTGGGGATTATCCGCACAGGGGAAGCCCATGGCGATCTCCCCCTGGTGCTTGAGAACCTTGAGCAGTTCCTGGAGCGCGAGGTAAATATAAAAAAGAGAATCGCCAATGCCTCGGTATACCCCCTTTTCGCCCTGGCAGTATGCCTTCTCTTCGCCCTTTTCACCTTCAAGTACATCCTGCCCAATTTTGTAAAATTCTTTCAGAACATGCAGGTGAGCCTTCCCCTTCCTACCAGGATCATGATCTTCCTCACCGAGATCGTGGATAATCCTTTCTTCGTCGTTGCCGGCCTTGTCCTTGGCGGATTCCTCATGTTTGCCCTCAAGCGCTTCTCCCTCAGTGCCCGCGGGAAATACGTCATTGACCAGGCGTCACTCTCTTTTCCTTATTTCGGGGAGCTTGCAAAAAAAATCTGCATTGTGCGCTTCACCAACAGCCTCTGCACCCTCCTGGAGGGAGGGGTGGAGCTCAGGAAAGCCCTTGAGCTTGCAGGAAAGGCTTCGGGCAACAGCGTTTATGAACAGTCCGTGGCGTCTATTACCTCTTCTATCAAGGAAGGAATGGATCTGGCCACAGGTTTTGGAACCCACAGGAACCTCTTCGGGGGGATGTTCCCGAGCATGATAAGAGTAGGCGAAGAATCAGGCGAGCTCCCTGTGGTGCTGAGAAAGCTCAGCCATCTCTATGAGCAGGACGTGGAGAGCTCCCTGGGGTCACTCTCGGTGCTCATTGAGCCCTTCCTCATCCTTTTCACGGGGGTCATCATCGGCTTTATCATCATTGCCGTGTTCCTGCCCCTTTATGCGCTGCTGCAGAAGCTCGGCTGAGGAAAGCAAATGGTCATCGTAGGCGAAGGCCAGGGTGAAAAAGGGGATGGTAAAGGGAAGATACCTGAAAAAAGTCTCCTCTTTATAAATCACCACATTTTTTTTCAGCACGCAGCGCTCCGGAATAAGCCCGAGAAGGTCCTCCCTGATGAAATGGCCGTAAGTCCTGCAGGAGAGGGGCCTGACCTCGTAAATGGCGCATCCCTCAGCTTTCCGGTCATAAAAGGGGCATATGAGCTTTTGAGGCCTCACATCGGGAGGCTTCCTCACGGTAAAGATATAGTCCCTGAAAAGGGCTGCCCCTTCCACGTCCCTGCCGGATCTTTCGAGGAACTCATGAATATAGTCAAACTCAAGCTCAGTGACGCCGAGTGAGGCAACGCTGCTGCAGCAGATATTGCAGGCAAGGCATACATTCCCCCCTGTGGAGGGGAGGAAGCTTTCAACCTCGCGGAAGACCTCGCAGGTGCGATTATAAAAATCTGCAAGCATGGCAGCTCCCTGGGGAATCTTCTCCTCCAGAAACTTCTCCACTGCCGCTTCGGCCCCTGCACAGATTTTCAGATCCTGAGGGGAGTGGGGCAGCAGGAGAGGAAAGAGGCTCATTGGAGACGAATTTCTAATAAGGGCTCGCCATTGCACAGTTCAGATGCCATTCCCACAAGATTCCCACAAGGAAAGGACCGGTGCATCATGAAAAGTATCGCATGCCTGCTTGCAGCTTTATTCTTCATCACGGTGCTTGTCGCCCCTTCGTGGAGCGACGACAAAGCCACTGTCACCTCCATCATTGACGGCGACACTGTCGAGGTCACCTTTGCCGACGGCGCCGTGAAGAAGGTACGCCTCATAGGCATCAATGCCCCTGAGCTTTTTGAACCTGAAAAAAACGCCAGGGTCCTTGCCCAGGCATCAAAGAAGCACCTCTCTGAGCTTGCCCTGAATGCCCAGGTTGAGCTCGCCTACGATGAAACCAAGAGTGATATGTACGGAAGAACCCTGGCCTTCCTCTGGAAGGGCTCCGTCATGATAAATGAACAGATGATAGGCGAGGGCTATGCCCGTGCCTACCTGAAGTTCCCCTTCCAGAACTGCTATATGGAAGTTTTCCAAAAAGCGGAGAATTTTGCCAAGACCCGCCGCCTGGGGCTCTGGAGCAACGCCGCCTTTGCCACTGCCGGGGACAAGGAATACCTTCACCAGACTTCGCCCTCCACCATAATCCAGGGGAAGTAAGGCACCTCCGGGAAAGGGGCGATGAAATCACTTCATCATGATACCGAAAGTGACATCGGCCTTTTCATTGACCTGCCGCGGCGCACTGCGCCAGAGCCTGGTCTCGACATACGCGGGGAGATCCTTGAGCCTCACTATGAGCTGGCTGCAATAAGGGCTCATGTTGTTGACTCCCTCAGGATTGCCGCAATTATAAGCAAGATGAATATACTGGGGTATGCCCACAAGCCTGTTGTCGGGAATGATCACATTGCGGCACCGAGAGGCATCGACATAAAGGAAAGGGAACCCGAGGTCCCTCGCGTTATAGGCAATGAGGTAAAGCTCCTTGATGTCCTCGTTCTGGAACCTTATATGCTCTTTTTTCAGAAGATCGTCAAATTTTTTCCAGAACCGGCTCACGTCATAGGTGACCTTGCCTTCGGTGCCGTCACTGCTCCACTCAAGGGCAAGGGCGCGGGGGGAGAAATCCTCAGGCTTCAGGCTCTTCCTCCCGAACTTTGCAAGGTCATAGGAGCAGGACTCCCTCACTCCCACAAGGAGATAGGGATTGACAATGAACCGGGACTCCTCTGAAGGGCCCTCGGTGCACTTCTCGCCGAAGCTGTAATAGTAGACTCCCAGCATCCCCCACCATGGCTTCCTGTCAACGATTCCTCCAAATACGCCTTCGGAAGGCTCATAGGAGGCGGGGATAAAAGAAGGATGCTTTTTCATAGCGGCACGCCTCAGCGAAAAGATCTCATTTCTGGTGAGATAATCAAGCTCAACAGGGGGGGACAGGGGAATCCCGACGGTCCGCGATGGCATTTTCTCCTTGGCAGCGCCAACCGGGGTCCCCTGCCAGAAGAGCATGAGAAGAAGAAGCAGCGCGAGAAACAGCACTATGACTCTCATCACGATCATATTTATCGGGCCGGAAGATAATTCCTTCCCCTGCCCCTCTGGTGGCTCCCGAAAGAAGGACTTTTCCCTCTTCCGGTGAAGTACTCTTATGCGGGAACCGGCTAGAGCAATCTAGTCCGGTTCCTTTTTGCTTCCTTGATGCCAGGCGCTGCCTGAGCACGTTTCCCGGCGGCACCATAAACCGCCAAGAAAGGAGCACCATGCTGGTGGAATTTGATCGTACTGATCTGAATGAAGTCCATGACCACTTTCTTTCAACGGCTGATGACTATTCCGAAGCCGATCTTGCTGCCATAGGAGCACTCTGGGATTAACCTTGGGGCCTCAGGAGCCTTCACTCTCAAGAGGGAATGACTTGATATAAGCAAGGTATTTCCCCCCTTCCGGGGGAGAAGCCAGGGCGTGGACCGGCGAGAACACCGTGGCTGTCGCCATTGCTACGCCGTTTATGAGAGCCTCCTGAGGCGATCTTCCCTGGACCCGTGTGGCAAGATACCCCGCAAGAAGGGAATCACCGGCTCCCACGGCAAGCCCTTTCCTGGTTTTCACCGAGAAGGCTTTCCATCTTGTTTCCTTTTCCGAGACCACCGCGCCTTGTGCTCCCCCTGACACAAGCAGCGTCATTTTCTTCGAGAGCCCCGCCACCACGTCATCGGAAAAAGCGTCCTCAATGCTCCCGTGGAGCTTTCCCGTAAGATGGGAGAGTTCCAGCAGGTTTACCTTGAGCAGAGACAAAGGCCCCTCCACGCCCTCCCTGAGAGCTGCGCCGGAGGTGTCAATGACTGTCCTGACGCCCCGGGAAGAGACTCTTTCCGAGAGTGTCCGGTAAAACTTCCCGCCCATGCCGGGAAGGAGCGAGCCGCAGAGGACAAGCCAGTCCCCCCGGCGGCAGTGCAGGGCCACCCATTCGCCCAGCGCTTCTTCCTTCTCCCCGGGCAGCTCTGGCCCGGGAGGATTCACCTTGATTCTTGAGCCATGCTCATCCTCAATGGTCACTGTCCGGCGCGTCGGGCCGTCAATCTGCCAGCAGCTGAAGGGAACATCGCAGGCTCTCAGGAGGGCCGAGAGCTCTTTTCCTGCAAAGCCTCCCGCAGTGAAAAGGGCAAGCACAGGGATGCCCTGGAGCCTGAGAAGGCGGGCTACATTGATTCCCTTGCCGCCGGGGTGGACCGTCTCGCTGTGTGCCCTCACCAAGGTATCATCCTTTAAGGCAGGGACTGAGAGAAACCAGTCAAGAGCGGGGTTGGGAGTGAAAGTGACAATTCTCATAGGGTGATCATTTCCCGGGCCTCAGCACGCCGTCATCTCCCCGCCTCAGGGGAGCGGGCTGCCGGGGAAGCGGGGCGCCGGGCGCCTCAATGACTGTCACGCCATGAGGCCATTCGGGGGGGCACACGGCGATATAGCGGGCTATCCCTCCCGTTCCTCCCTGGGCCTTGGCAAAACCTATGAGAATGAGAGCCCCGGCCTCGGGAACCTGGTCAAGGCTGGCTACATTCTCCGCCTGACAGAAATGATGATGCATCAGCCAGTACTCGCCTTCAAGGTTCGGAGTCATATCCGTATCGGGGGGCTCATGGCCGTGAAAGAGAATTTTCCTGTCCAGGTGGAGGTACTTGAGGGCATCAAGGGTGATGCCGGGAAAAGGCTTTTCACAGAAGCGCTCCGGCTGTGACCACTTCTTGTGCCAGTCTGACCGGATCATCACGACCGAGCCTGCGGGGACGGGGCCATGCTTCTTCTCCCATGCCTTCACGTCCTCAGTGGTGCAGTGGTAACCTTCATTCTTTGCCACTTTTTCGTGGATGTCCACGACCACGAGAGGGCGTACGGAGAAAGTGGGGGGGATATCGCTTACGGTGGCGCCGTATTCATCCCAGTGGGCGGGGGGATCGAGGTGGGTGCCATACTGGTCCGTGGGAATCTGGTAGGCCGTCGAGATAAAGCCCTGATCCTTATAGGTGAACTCATCACCCTTCTTGATGTATCCGGGTATGTCGGCCCCTGCCCTGCAGGGAGAGAAGATGGCTTTGCCGAAGCCGGGCCATACCGGTATCGAAGGATTAAAAGGGTGGGTGAGATCGACATACTTGCAGCCTTTGAAAGCATCTGCATAAGCGTCCCAGAGCTTATGCCTTTCCTGCGCAAAGGCAGGAGTGAAGACCAGCATTGTCAGGATCGCTGCTGATAAAACAGCCAGTTTCATGGAAAAGTCCCCCCTTCGCAGGCGACAGTGCTCTTATCGGGCCTCTCAGCGAGGAGCGTGGGGAAAAAGGGCGTTGAACTTCATCAGAAGGCCCACATCGCCGGCCACTTTGTACTTGCCCGAAAGGAAGGCCGTGGCCCCGTTGGTTTCCCCCCGGTAGATACCCAGCCATACCGGTGCCGGTGTCGTCACCGTGGCACTGGGCTTCTGGTGCTTTCCCTGCCAGGCGCTGCAGCGGCCGCTCTCGATGACTAGATAATATTCCCCCGGTTTCTCGTCGGTGACCACGAACTGCACCGCCGCCTTCAAAGAGCCCGCGGCCTTCGGGTTGAAGGCTGCCGCCATGGCGGCCACGAGATCTCCCATCGTCTCCACTTTCCCGGGGGGAGGCAGAGGCTTTCCTTCCGGTGCTCCCTGTTCATCGGGCGCCCCCTGCGCGTCCACCTCCTGGAGCTTTACCCCCAGGGAGCGCCAGTGCTCATTGGCAAGGCTCGCATAGAGGTTGTGATCCTCCATGAGGGGGCGGTCAAGAACGGCCGAAGTGCCCTCGGAGACTTTCCCTTCCTTCACCACCTCGGCGCCTGCCTTCTTCACTGCGTCAAGATACCATGCAAGGCCGTCCCTGAGCTCCTTCACCTTCAGCAGCTCCCCTCCGGCGCAGCATATCATGCCTTTGAGCTCGCTTTTGTCTCCGTGGAGCATTACGCGGAATGTCTCTTTCAATCCTGAAAAATGAGCCTGCTCGGGAAAGCCGCAGTTGGAGATTACCACAAGGTTCCAGAGACCGCTGGTATAACGGGGAGGGTGGCCGCAGCAGTCGCCTTCCACCTCGAGGAAAGGCTGCGACAGGGGAAGGGTCCGGTCCAGGAAATCCTTCATGAATCCCGAGACCGTATAATAATAGAGAGGCGTGGCGAGGACGAGCATATCGGCCTCCCTGACCTTCAAGAGAAGCCCGGGCATGTCGTCGTGGTGGACGCAGACTCCCGGCGTGCGCGTCCAGCAGGAGAAGCACCCGATACAGTGCTTTATGTCCTTCTCCTTTAAATAAACGGGTTCCATGATGTCGGCGCCGGCTTCCCTTGCGCCCTGGATAAAAGCCTGCACGAGGACCTCGGTGTTTCCATGGGCCCCGCGGGGGCTCCCCTGTATCACAAGCAGCTTCATGACAATTCTCCTTTCACAGGTGGGAGTGGGCCCCTCTCAGGCCGGGGTGGGCTTCGCATCTTTCTTGCAGGGCTCAAGGCCCAGGGAGCGCCAGAACTCGTTGGTCTGGAGGGCATAAGCCTTGGAATCCTCGAAGAGAGGGCGCTCAAGGAGGGCCGAGGTTTCTTCGGAGATTTTTCCTTCCTTCACCACCTCGGTGCCGGCCTTCTTCACCGCGTCAAGATACCACGCGATGCTGTCGTCGTCATCCTTGGATTGCAGCTTCTCCCCCCCTGCGCAGCATATCATCCCGTTCAACTGAATCTGATCGCTCCTCACCAGGGTACGGAACACCTCCTTGAGGCCTGAGAAGTGGGCCTGCTCGGGAAAGCCGCAGTTGGAGATGACCACCAGGCGCTCAAGGCCGTTTGAATAGCGCAGGGGGTGCATGCACCTGTCGCCATGCACCTCAAAGAAGGGCTGGCAGAGCGGGAGGGTCCTGTCCATGAAATCCTTCATGAGCCCCGTGATATTGAAATAATAGAGGGGCGTGGCAAGGACCACTCCCTCTGCCTCACGGAGCTTCAGCAGAAGCTCCTGCATGTCGTCCTTGTGGACACAGACCCCCGGAGTGCGCGTCCAGCAGGTGAAGCACCCTATGCAGTGCCTGATATTCTTATCCTTCAGGTAGATGGGGGCCATGAGCTCAGCCCCGGCAGCCTTCGCACCCTCGATAAACCTCTGCACGAGCAGCTCGGTGTTTCCATGGGCCCCGCGGGGGCTCCCATTCACCACTAAAAGCTTCATTGAGATTCTCCTTTAATGAAATTTCGGACCCTGGAGACTTCAATGGGAGCCGATTTGATTCCTTTCTGAGAGGCCCGTGCCTTGTCAGAGCTCCTGTCCTTCGATATAGACCACCCTGAGGCACTCTTCTATGGTGGTGACGCCGTCAAGCACTTTTCTGAGGCCGTCGTCAGGCATGGTCTTCATGCCCTCCTCTATGGCGCACTGCCTGAGCTCTGCCGTTGAAGCGCGCTGAAGAATCAGACCTCTTATCCTGTCCGACATGGTGAGCAGCTCATGGATCCCTGTTCTCCCCCTGTAGCCTGTCATCTTGCAGTGATCGCATCCCCTTCCCCGGTAAAAAACGATCTCCGAATCGGTATAGGCGGAGAGGCCGAATCTTCTCACCGACTCCACGGGGGGAGTGTAGGACTCCCGGCAGTTGGGGCAGATGCACCGCGCCAGGCGCTGGGCAAGAACGCCTATAAGCGAAGAAGCGCAGAGAAAGGGCTCGACGCCCATTTCGGTGAGCCTTGTGACAGCCCCTGCCGCATCATTGGTATGGAGGGTGGAGAGCACAAGGTGCCCCGTGAGTGCTGCCTCCACGGCGGTCTTTGCTGTCTCCTGGTCACGGATCTCGCCCACCATGATGATATCGGGGTCCTGGCGGAGAAATGCCCTCAGGGCCGTCGCAAAAGTGAGGCCCGCTTTTTCATTCTGCTGCACCTGGCTGATGCCCTGGATCTGGTACTCCACGGGATCTTCAACGGTGACGATATTCACCTCTCCCTTGTTGAGCCTGTTGAGAATGGAATAAAGGGACGTTGATTTCCCCGAGCCCGTGGGGCCCGTGACCAGCAACATTCCGTAGGGCTTCTCCACGATCTGCTCCAGGCGGCTCTGCACGTCGGGGTAGAAGCCAAGGTTATTGAGACCGAGGGTCACCGAGCCCTTATCCAGGATTCTCATGACCACCTTCTCGCCGTGGACCGTGGGTATTGTGGAGACGCGGAGGTCAAACTCCCGGTGGTCGTGGCGCATGTGAATCTTCCCGTCCTGGGGCACGCGGCGCTCGGCAATATCCATCGAGGACATGATCTTGAGCCTCGAGACCATGGGAGCGTGAATATGGCGTGGAGGCTCCATGACGTCATGGAGCACGCCGTCCACCCTGTAGCGGACCCTTACCAGCTTTGTCTCGGGTTCTATATGAATATCAGAGGCTTTGTCACTGATGGCCTGAGAGATGATGAGATTCACCACGCGGACAATAGGCGCCTCATTGACAAGCTCCTTGATCTGCTCCGGAGAGAATTCCTCTTCATCGGCATTGTCCGCTTCGAAGGCTTCCACGTCGGCTGCGCTGAGGCCCTTGAGCACATCATTGGCCTCAACCATGGCGGTGGTGGAATAGTGCCTGTTGATGGCGTCCATGATGGCGCCCTCGGTGGCAATGACCGGCTCGATGTCATAACCGGTGACAAGCCTGATGTCATCGATGGCAATGACATCAAAGGGGTCCACCATGGCAAGGGTGAGCCTGTTCTCCCTCAGCTCCACGGGAAAGACCTTGTATTGATGGGTAAAGCGCTCCGGGACTGCATGGACGAGCTCGCCGTCATATTCCCTTTCCTCCAGGTCCACGAAATCCACACCCATTTTTCTTCCCATGACCTCGGTGATCTCTTTCTCCGTGGCAAAGCCCATCCTCGCCACTACCTTTTCCAGGGGCTCATGGAACTTTTCCGCCTGATCCCGCGCCTTTTCAAGCTGCCTTTCCGTCACCATGCCGTATTCTGCAAGCAGTGAACCCATGTCGCTCTCTCTTGACCTTGCCATTGGCTTCCTCCTTTTTCTGATCGTCGATCACAGGTTAAATATGGCTCACCCTCAGAGCCTCCTCAATGGTGGTCACCCCCGCGAGGGCATAGGAGAAAGCTCTTTCCCTGAGCGTGAGGAAGCCTTTTTCCAGCAATGCTTCCATGAGCTTGTCGGGCTCAAGACCCTGGGAGAGTATTTCCTTTATCTCCCTGTCCGGGTTGAGCAGCTCATAGAGGAGCGTTCTGCCGCTGAAGCCTGTCATGCGGCAGCTGCTGCAGCCCTTTCCCCGGAAAAGCTTCACGGGGCCTCCCCGGGAAGGGCTTCCCCCCTCATTGAACCAGCGCCCGTAAAGAGGAAGAAAGTAACGGTCAGATATTTCCCTGGAGGGGACATATTCTTCCCGGCACTCTTCACAGAGGGTCCTAACGAGCCTGAGGGCAAGAACTCCCTCCAGCAGCGTCGAGAGGGTGGAGATATCGATGCCGAGGGCCCGGAGCTTCACCAGGGCGTGCATGATATCGGGGCTCTCTGCCTGGAGAATGACCAGGTGCCCCGTGAGGGCAATCTCGCAGGCAAGGCGGGCGGCCTCCCTGTCCGGGAGGGTGCTCAGGAACACCACGTCGGGATCCTGCCACATCACCGCCTGGAGGGTCTCCACCATGCCCCTGCTGTCGGCTCCTTCGAGCTTTACCTGGGTGATGCTTTCGGAGCGGTAGGCTATCTCATCCTCGAGGGCGATAATATTGGCGCTTCCCGCAGCCTTTCTCTGGATATGGTTCAAGGCGCTGTGGCAGGCCGTTGTTCTCCCGCTCCCGGCGGGGCCCGTCACGACGACGACTCCCGATTTCTTGTCAAATATCTCGCTCACGGTGGTGATATCGGCGCCCCTGAATCCCAGAGATCCAAATCCCTGTTTCATCGCTGCTTCCACGCTGGAGAAGGGGTCCAGGGAGACAGTGATCCTCTCTCCGTCCAGAGTGGGGAGCGTGCTGAGTTTCAGCGAAATCGGAGAGCCTTCAACGAATTCTCCTGCATCAAAACTGAACTTTCCTCTTTCTGCTGCTCCTGTTGACAGAGGGGAAAGCCCCGCCATCTCTCTCAGCTGAACCGCCATATCAGCTGCCACATCAGGGGCAAGATCCATAAGGGCTTTCAGAGCCCCGCCTGTCCGGTATTTTACCGTCAGGGCGCCGCCGCTGCGGGGTTCAAGGTGAATATCGCTGGCCTTCTCCTGAAAAGCATCAAGAAAAAGCATGAATACAAGCCTTCTCAGAAGATCCTGCTTTTCAAGCGAGCTCGTCACCTGAACTCTCTCCGCCACTGCTTTTTTTCCCAGGCGCTTTTCGGTGACCCGCGTGGCAAAAAAATCCAGGGCTTCCCTTATCTCTCCCCTCTGCTGCAGCAGCTCCGTTCCCGTGGTCTCCAGGAACGCCACGAGGTCGCTCCTGTAGAAGCGCCATTGCTTTCCCGCCTTGAAGCCCTGAATTTTTCCCGCTTTGAGCCAGCGGTAAAATGTGGGCTTCGAGGTCTTCAAGAACTCCCGGGCTTCCTCGGCATCCAGAATGTCTTTTTCCATAATAATTTACCTCATTTACTATCTTTTAATATCATTATATATCATTTGTTATCAAATGTCAAGGTGCCACAAAAAAGACCCTGGGCTTCTCTCTGGAAATCAGAAGAAGCCGGGTCTTTATCAAAAACTCCTTTTCCATAAGAAAGGCGATACTTTGAGCTGCCTGGCTGGTCTCGCAGTGCGCTTTACTTGGCTACCTCGTAAACCACCTTGCCCTCTTTTCCCGCCTCACCCTCTGCTCCGCGGGGCCCATCGGCGCCCTTGGTGCCGGGACGCCATACCTGGGTGCCGTCAGAAGCGGTCTCATAATAGCCCGCGCTGCCGCCGCTCCCTCCGGCGCCGCCACTGCCGCCGGGGCCGCCTTTCACTGAGACTTTCACATACTTGCTGAGATCTGTCCCTTTGGAGAGCACCGTGACTTTTCCACCGTCGCCGCCGGGGCCACCCTTGCCACCGGGGCCACCGCTGCTTCCCGAGACCGACGAGACATACATGCCTTCCGCACCGGCAGCACCTGTGCCCCCGGGACCGCCCTCGGAAGAGATGGTGACGGGGCTCACGGGACTCTTCTGGATGAGAAAAGCTTCCTTCGGGCCTAGAGCAGGCTCAATGGTGACCTCGATAAAGCCTCCCTGCTCCTGGAGCATCACTTTCACCTCAGCACCGGTGCCTCCCTGGGCTCCCGTGGCGCCGGCAGCGCCGTTATGGGAAAACTCCGTGCGGGATGAGGTGGTGAATTTGCGAAAATCAGCCGGGGACTGGTAACCACCATTGACATATTCCCGGAGCTTCCACCGGTACTCAAGATCAGGCTTGAGCGTCAGGGAACAGGAACCGCTTCCCACCGGTTTTGAGAACACCGTCGCCGATCCCGAGTAGACCTCAAGATAGTGCATACTCCCGTGATAGTCCCACTGGAAGGTGACGACGGGGCTCGGCCCCACGATAAGAGCTCCCTCAGGAGGAAGCATTGTCTCAGCCTCCACGGGGAAAGCCAGGAGAAGAAAACCTGCAAGAAACACCGCGAAGAACTTCATGATACCCACCCTTTCAGTTGATTATTACTATTCAGATGCTGACCACCTGGCAATCACATAACACTTCCGACCTCATCATTCGCCGCTGAGGAGAAGCATCGGGCGGAAGCCGAAAAGGAAGTTCGTCTCGCCCGGGGGACTCCCGGTGCGGTAGGCGCAGCGGAAGCCCGTCGTTGCATCATTATTCCATGCGCCGCCGCGGTAGACCCGGGCATCTCCCTGGAGGGGCCCCGGAGGATTCCTCACAGGGCTTTTCTGATAGTATTGCTGGTCATACCAGTCCCCGCACCATTCCCACACGTTCCCGGCCATGTCCATGCAGCCATAAGGGCTCGCGCCTTCAGAAAAGGCCCCCACGGGCGTCGTGCCTCTTCTCAGGTAGAGATGGGCGCGGAGAGCCCTGTATTCACTGCTGTCAGTGTCAACATTGTTGCACTTGTTCCTGTCCCAGTGATCGCCCCAGGGGAACCTTCTGCCGTCAATGCCCCGGGCCGCCTTCTCCCACTGCGCTTCTGTCGGGAGGTCTCCGCCTGCCCACTGACAGTAAGCCTGGGCATCAGTCCAGGTGACATTGATGACAGGATGGCTCTCCCTGCCCTGGACGGCATACTTTTCCCAGTCACCCTTGGCCTTATACCCTGTTTCATTGACAAAGCGGGCGAACTGCCCGTTGGTCACCTCGTATTTATAAATATAAAAGGGATCAAGGTATATATTGCGCTGGGGATGCTCCTCGCCATAGCCTTCACCTACGGGTGACCCCATCAGAAACTCCCCCGGGGGTATGAGAATCATCACGGCATTGTCAAGGGAATTCTCATGCTCGTCATAGCCGAAGGTGTTTTTCCGGGGATACCCCGAAGGCCTTCCGCCGCCGGGAGAGGAGAGGGCTTCAAGGGCGCTCTGGCACTCCCTGTCATAGCCGGCCCGCTTCACGCTGTCGCCCAGCACCCCGTAAGCCTCGATGATATCGTTCAATCTGCCCTCGGTGCCGGCTTCACGGGAATCCTGATACTTCCCCAGGAGCGCCTTGTACGCGGCAGCGACGACCTCCGGCTCCGCCAGCGGGTCCAGGCCCAGTATCCTGTAATAGTCCTTCATGGCCTCCCCCTTCGATAATGATGGTATAGAGGTTCTGTACCGCAGCGGAAAACTCCTCGCGCTGGAGAGGAGGGACCTCCATGGGGAGGGGAAAATAAAAACCCCTGTATTTATAAATAAAACCACCACCTCCTCATGGCAGCTTGAGCGGCTAGGCTGTAACTTCTATTTGACCTTCACAGGCAGCTTTATGGAGAAGAGATTCGCCGCCAAAATACTCTTTTTCATTAACTTGTGAGCCCTTTTCAAGAAACCCTCCACTGGAGAGGTGTAACACCGGCGATATTCCTTGCATCGAAATTGGCGCCCTTTGAGATGAAATAGGGATTACATCATGTCAGTGGTCTGATAAGCAAAAATGCAGAGCTGGAGCACAAACTCAACGACGACACCCGAGGTTCCCCTGTCAAGGGAAACGCAGTAGGAGAAAATGGAACAATGAGTTTAGCCTGGAAATTCCTCGTTATACTCCAGAGCATAAGTAATTGCAGCATTCTAAATTGCCAAATGAGCATGGATACTTAACTCTGGAAACTACGATACTGCAATTTATAATGCGCATTCCTATAGCTTTATCTAATTCAATTATCCTAATTTGTCTCTAGTTTAATGAGTTTTATACTAGTTGCTTCTGAATTAGCATCAACAACGACTGTCTCTTTAAATAATGCGGTCCCATTTGGCTCTAAATTTTTTATGCAGGCATTATGACTCTTAAGCTGAGCACCGTCTTTGTTGTAGAGAGTCCAAGCAATAGTAACGGAAGAAAAAGCGGTTTTCGTTCTGTTCGTTAGATTACCTTCAATCGTATACATGGCTTGATTCGCATAGGGTTTCAATTCAAAATTTATGAAAAATTTTTCGGAGATAACGGTTTCCAGCTTTGCCATTGCAATGGAAGCACAAATAAGCAATAGAACTGAGCATAAAATAACCTTTTTCACAAAAATCCCACCATTCCTTATCATATCTTCTACTCTCATTATACCTCTTGCTTGTCCCGATTCATACGAGAAAAAGTCTAGTCAATGGGGGGCTGGTCCACCTTTGGGACAGGGCACTTTCCAGAATGGCTTGAAGTATAGGTTTTGCCTCTAAGAATGTGTGCCATATTTGCGCCAAAACTTTCCCAAAACAGCCCTTTTTTGTCCCAAATTATCCTTCCTTGTGCCAAATAAAAAACCGCGGCTTTCGTTATCACCACGGCGTTTCTTGAGTGGAGCTGAGGAGACTCGAACTCCTGACTTCCTCCGTGCAAGGGAGGCGCTCTCCCAGCTGAGCTACAGCCCCTTTTACTATGGCAAGTGGGCCTTTGTGGAATCGAACCACACACCTCACCCTTATCAGGGGTGCGCTCTAACCAACTGAGCTAAAGGCCCATCTGTGAAAACAAGTTTACCATACCAATGGAGTGGTGTCAAGATATTTTCCCCCCTCACCTCTCTAAAAATTCAGAGGCCCCTGAAAAGGCGTCCCAGGTAAAAGCGAAGCTGTGAATCATGCCAGTCCCAGAGCTTGCCGTGGTCTCTGTCCACATGGTTCATTATGTCCCACAGGCCGTCATAGAGAGCGCTCCCGGCATACTGCACCACAATGGAAAACACCAGGAACACCATAAAGAGCGCCACAAGAAAAGGGGATGCCATAATCCTTCGCGACTGGTGCGCGATGAGGAGCACAAGAAGCGGCACTCCCTCGAGAAGGTAGCGGTTTCCGTAGCAGACGCCGCCCCACCAGTCAAAATACATGGAAGGCATGAACGTCAGCGAGAGAGAGCCCGCGGCGAAGAAAAACACAAGAGGCCTTTCGAAGGCGCCGCCCCGGTGGAAAAGGCTGTAAAGCGCGAAAAGAAGAAAGGGTGAATAAACAAAGAGACCTCTCGAGGGGGAGAACAGGTTGCCCCAGAGCCCCGTAAAATAACCGGTCTGCCATATCAGGGGCGAACCGGTCTTGATAAGGGCGACGGAAGCCCACGATTTCTGTGCTGAGACGATGAAAGGCGATCCGAAATAGTAATAATGGTAAAGGCCGTTAAGAGCCAAGGCAGGCATGGCGAGGAGCACAAAAAGGGGCAGTTCTTTTCTCCTGTAGAGAGCGCCGTAGAGGAACAGGCAGAGCACAAGGGGCAGGAGGGCAGGGCGCAGGCAGAGGGCAAGCGACGCCGGGATGGCGGAATAGCTGAAATGACGGCTTTTTCCCCCGCTCAGCACAAGGAAGTAAAGCATAAGCACCACCAGGAACACCGCGGGGCCATGCTGCCACGTCCCCTCGCTGGCGGTGGTCCACATCGCCGTTCCCAGAGCAAAGGCGCAGGGAAGCACGATACGGGTTCCCTCGCTGAGGGGGACCCTGACAAGGATAAGATAGAGAAAGCCTGCCGCAAGGGCCGAGAAAAAGGACATGACGACCCTTCCCGCGGCGGCGAGAAGAAAGATGTCTCTGGCATCCAGGGGTTTGATCCTGTCCATAGAGTAGAATGCCGGCACGAGGAGGAGCGCCACGCCCACCCCTGAATTGGAGAGCACATGGCGCCCTGCGGGGCCCGTGCCCTCGACAAGGTAATAGGGGAGCACCCCGAAAGAGCTTTCATGGGGGTCGGAAAGGTATGTCGTTCTGAGAAAGGGGGCATACTCGTCAAGGTCAGGATTTCCCTCACGGAGGAGGGAGAGGGCGACATACTTCGCGGGGATTGAGTCATAGGTCTCATTGACCCTGAAATTCAGGCAGTACACAAGAAACAGTAGATCCACCAGCAAAAAAAACACGAGAACAACACGCTTTTTTCTGTCCAACTGCCGCCTGCTTTACCGGTACGGTATGTGTTCATGGCTTTTCACCGCGGATTGCCGCTTATCCTCTTGCCCTCCTGGAGGCGGCGGCAAATTTTTCCGAAGGACTTGCACACTTTGCCGTTTTATGCTAAAATATCTAAGCTTTCCATTGAAAGAAAGGAAACCATCCATTCACCGGAGGAGGAATCGCTATGGCAGCGTTATGTCAAGTATGCGGGAAAGGCCCGATAAGCGGCAACAAGGTGAGCCATTCCAACAGAAGAACCCGCCGCAGGTGGCTCCCGAACCTTCAAAAAATAACAGCTTATCACAAGGGCTCAAAGCGGACCATCAGAATATGCACACGGTGCCTGAGGACATCGCGCCTCAAGGAGACAAACCTTCCCTCGTAGCACCGGACCGGACCCTGAAACAAAAAAGGAATGGCTCCCATTCCTTTTTTGTTTTCTCCACAGGCCCCTTATGGCGGGCTTCCCCCGCCGCGCTTTTCCCTCTCGACCGAAATCCCCATCCGCCTTAAAGCCTCTTCCGCCCGCGGCGCCCACTTTGCGTCGGCGCTCCTGCAAACCGCCATATAGGTCTCAATCCCTTTTTCCCTCTCGCCCTTTGCCACAAGGGCGTCGCCGAGCCTCATCATGGCCTCGGCATTGCGGGGGCGCGTCGTAAGGATCTCTGCATAGATCTTTATCTCATCATTGTAGAGAGCGCAGTAATCGTAGGCCGATGCAAGGTTGAAGAGAGCCTGCACTTCTTCGTCGGGGCTCCCCGCATGGTAAAGGGCAATGGTAAAATATTCAATGGCTTTCTTCCCGTCATGGCGGGCCCTGATGGAGAGCATCCCCATGGAAGTATAGGCTTCGACACTGGGCACGTCACGGTACAGGCTCATGTAGGTGGCCATGAGCCTGTACGCTGCCCCATAACGCTCCTCCCGGGCATAGCATGCGCTCTGCCTGAGGAGAAGCAACGGATGATCGGGGAAAATCCACAGGGCAGCCGCAAGAAGCTTTGATGCCTCATTGTTTCTCCCGAGAGCCATGAGATAATCAGCCTTTCTTATGTACCCCCTTACATCATCGGGATCGGCCTCCCGCATCCTGTCCAGGAGGGCAAGGGCTTTCCCCGTGTCCTTTTGCTGCCAATAGAGCTGGGAAAGCATGTAAAGCAGGTGGCCGTTTTCCTGATAACAGGCAAGGAGCTCCTCAATGAGCCTTATCTGCTCGCTCCGGTCCCGGGGCGCCATATTGAGCACCTCGCCGCTTATCCAGTTGATCCGGTAATTCCTCACATCCCTGAGGGGAGAAGAACTCTTGATGAAAAGGCCTCCCGCTGACTCCACATAAACAAGCTTCCAGTCGCTCCCCGCGATGAGCTTCCGAAAGAGAGGGGAATCCCTGTCGATGAGGACCATATCAAAGGGATAGCTCTTTTCTATCAGGGAAAATTTCTCGCCGGCCACGGCCATGCCGTAGATGAAGAAGAAGGCGGGGTTGAAAAGTATGACCGGCCTCCCGTCGATGAAAACCTTCACCCGGGGATAAAGGGCATATTCAAGAAAATAGCCCTGGCTGTAAAGGTTGAATATATTCCCCCCGAGGCGGTGCGCCTCCATGAATTGCACTGCACCGTAAGAGAAGCGTGATTTCTTTACGGTGAAGCCGAGATCCCTGCTGGCAATGGCGCTTCGCGCCCAGAAGAAAGAGAAAAGGAAGGTACCTGCAATAAGAAAGGCCGCCAGCAGCGTCCTTGCCGCCCTCGTGTGGCCTTCATAACAGGAGCACCAGCACACCACAAGGGAAGGCGTGAGAAAGAGGGCAAAATCACTGACGAAGCGGCTGTGCATGATGAAAGCGGAAAAGCCGGCAATGAAAAGAAGCATGTCGGAAAGCCTCAGCCTCCCGGGGCGGGCGGAGGCGCCGATGACCCAGAGGAGCGTGAATAAAAGCACAAGGTTCTCCCTTCGCCTGAAAAACGAGAGGCCCATGTCGGAGGCATCAATGCTCAGGGTATAAGGAATCCACTCGGCAATCCTGCCCAGGGAAATCACCTCCTCGGCGCGGAAAAGGCCGATTATCCCATAGGTCCACTGCCACAGGGGGGAGATGAAGTTCACCAGAGCCACCACTATGAAAAGTATGAGAAGGCTGAAAGCCCTCGTTCCCCTCCTGAGAGGGCTCACAAGGGCCTCCCTTAAGGGAGTGCCGCTTCCCAGGGCATTGCGCGCCTCTCCCCCGTATTCCTCGATGAGAAAAACCGCCACGAGCAAGGGCCCTTCAATAAAGGATCCATGCATGTTCACCCAGAGCACCTGGAGAAAGGGGATACAAAGAAGAGCCCTGCGAAAGAGCCTTCCCGGAGGGAGGCCAAGCACATAAAGATAAAAAGCCACAAGGACCAGGCCGACCAGGTGAGGCCTTTCCACCACGCGGAGCGACACGACAAGGAATCCCAGCAGAAGAAGAGGGAGAAACACGGGCCAGAGCTCCCTGTCCCTGCCGCCGACCCTGTTTTTGCAGGCGAGGTAGAGAAAGAGCATCAGAAGACCGGCGCCAAGAATCTTGGCGATGACGATACCGGTGAAGCCGGCCAGCGAGTGCACATGGTACGCCGCGATCTGGAAAAGCCAGTAAATATTGGCCCAGGGCTTCCCCTGGAAGGTGAAGGTGAAAATGTCCCTGTCCATGAAGCCGAACTCCGTGAGAGCCTTCCCGGCGGCGATATGGCCGAAGATATCATAGTCCAGGATCTTCTTCGCCCCTGCAAAAAGCACAAAAAGAAAAAGCACTCCCCCGTAAAGGAGGCGTTTCATGGCACACCCTCCTCGAAAAGCATCAGGACTCCTTCATCGGGATACCTTTCCACCACGACTCCCTTCCCAATCTCCACCTCGAGAGAGGAGGAAGTGACCTTCTGCCCGTCCACTTTGACCATGCCCCTGGAGATGAGCTGGCGGGCCTCTCTCTTGCTGTCCGCCATTCCGGCGGCGACAAGAAGCCTCACGATCCATACCGAATCGCCAGGGGCTTCATCTCTGAAGATATGGACAGTACGCATAGAGAGAAGTTACCCCCCCGCGGCAAAAATCCCTCCTCGGGGCCGGTCATTGACGGAGCGTCATAAAAAGGCTATAGTGGATAAATGAGGTGACGCCCCAATGAGCCTGAGAGCCGGCCGTGGCATCGTGCTCTTCTTCTTCCTGTCGGGAGCCCTGGGCCTCGTGTACGAGGTGGTCTGGACACGCCTCCTTCTTCTCATTATAGGGAGCACCGTATATGCCGTCAGCACCGTCCTCACTGTCTTTATGACAGGCCTTGCCCTGGGGAGCTTCTTTGCGGGGAAGGCGGCCGACAGAAGCTCCAGGCCTCTTTTCATCTACGGCTGCATCGAGGGGATTCTGGGCATCTATATGCTCCTGCTGCCGGCAATCCTCGGGGCTGCCGAGAACCTCTACCTCCATGCCCTGCCTCCGCTGGCACAAGATGGTTTCCTTCCCCTGAGGATCCTTGTCTGCTTTATGGTGCTCCTTGTCCCCTCATCGCTTATGGGGGCCACCCTGCCTCTTGTGACCCGCTTTTTCACTGAGAAGAGAGAAAATATCGGCTTCACCGGGGGAACCCTCTACGCCCTCAATACGGCGGGAGCCGTGGCAGGAGCTTTTGCAGCAGGCTTTATCGCCATCCCGTACGGAGGCGTCCAGATGACGCTCACCGCAGCCGCCCTGGCAAACCTCCTCATATTTCTGGGAGTCATCATCCTCAGATTCCCGGCACAAGAGGCAGGAGAACATCAGGAAGAGCACTGTCCGGGAGATGAGGAGCGCCATGAACTGCCATGGCCTGCCCATGGCGCCTTCATGGCGGGGTTTGCCATCGCAGGCTTTACTTCCCTCATTTATGAGAATATCTGGACCAGGCTTCTGGGAATGATTTTCGGGAACACTGTCTACGGCATGAGCACCATGCTCACCGCATTTCTTGCAGGCATTGCCCTGGGAAGCGCCCTCATGGCGCGCTGCATTAAAAGGCTGAGAAGACCCTTTCTTGCCTTCGCCGTTCTAGAAGTGGCGGTGGGCTTTGCGGTCCTCGGGGGCTTTCCCCTTATCAACAGCCTCCCCTCCTTTTTTCTCTCCCTCTATCACCACACTCCCTCGGCATGGGCTCTCCATATGGCGTTGAAATTTCTGGGAGCGCTCCTCTTGATGCTTCCTCCCACGCTCTGCGCCGGTGCCGCCTTTCCCCTCGCGGCAGTCATTCATGGGAGGGAACCGAAGAGACTCGGCACTTCAATCGGCACGGTGTACGCGGTGAACACGGCGGGCGCAATCGCGGGAGCTTTTGCAGGAGGCTTTCTTATGATACCTTTGTGGGGCATTCAAAACGCCCTCATACTCACCTTGTCTCTCAACATACTCACAGGGCTTGCCCTCATCGCCATAAGCCCTGACACCCGGGAAAAACAGAAGGCGATCCTCATCGGCACCCTCACCCTTGCGGCGGCGCTGGGGACGCTTTTTCTTTCCGGCATCGACAGGGCAGTGTTCACCACGGGAGTGTATTATGCCCCTTACCGGATTTCCGCTCAACTGAGAGAGAGAAGGATCACCCTCAGCCAGTATGCGGCGGGACTGAAGTTCGCCTATTTCCGTGAGGGACGGGACGCCACCGTGGCAGTGATAAGAGAAGGAAAAGACCTCGTGCTGAAGGTGAACGGCAAGGTTGACGCCTCCACCTTCGAAGCGGACCTGAAAACACAGATTACAATAGGGCACCTGCCCCTCCTCCTTCACCGCCAGCCCCGGAAGGCCCTCCTGATAGGCATGGGAAGCGGCATTACCCTTGGCTCGGCCCTGACCCATCCCCTGGAGCGTCTCGACTGCCTTGAGATCTCCTCAGAGGTGGTGGAGGCTGCCCGGTGCTTCTCCGACTTCCATCATCACGCCCTTGATGACAGGCGCCTCAGGATAGTGGTAAATGACGGCAGAAACCACCTTCTTTCCACAGACGAACACTATGACGTCATCATTTCAGAGCCTTCGAATCCCTGGGTTTCCGGGGCATCATCGCTCTTCACCAGGGAGAGCTACGAGCTGATGCGCTCACGCCTCTCTCCGGGAGGAATAGCATGCCAGTGGGTCCAGGGCTATCACATGGAGCCCCGGCTCTTCAGGATGCTCGTGGCAACTTTCAGCACGGTCTTTCCCTCGTCGTCCCTCTGGGATCTCGGAGGGGATACCATCCTTATAGGATCCAATGAGGAGGTGCCTTTTGATTACTGCCGCATGAAAGAGTGCCTCCACAGCAGGGAGATTTCAGAAGACCTTGCAAGGATCGGCATAAAAAGCCCCCGCGACCTGTTTTTTCCCTATATTCTTGACGGGGAGTCCATGAAACGCTACCGCGAGGGCACGGCCCTCAATACCGATGACAGGCCCCAGGTGGAATTTTTTGCGCCCCGCACCCTCTATGTGAGCTTTCAGAAAGCCATACAGGCAGGGCTCCTTGCCGGGAGGAAGGAACCGCTTTTTATCCCGATGATCGTGACGGGCGGGCCCTGGGAGGAAGTGCCCCTCGCGGCAAAAAAGGAGAGCGGCATCACCGTTGAGCGCGAGGGATACCTTCAGTCTGTCGCCCTCGAGAGGTTCCGCAGAGAGGAAAAGCCCCTTTTTGAGCTCACCACGCTGAGGCCTGTCCTGGTGATGAAAAAAGAGGGAAAGACCATTGAAGTTTTTGCAGGCCCGGGACCATTCCCGGAAAAGGGAAAAAAAACCAAAAAAGAAGGCACCATATCCATGGGAGGCCACAAGGCCTCGTGGCGGCTGGAGGACTCTTCCGGAGAGCCGGTGCTCAGCCTCACCTGGCGCTGCCCCGCTGCCCGTCTCTACTTTCTTGCCGAGATAAGGGCCCCCGGCAGCGCCCCGGAAGCTCTCGAGGTGCTTTTGCACTCGATCTCATGCCACCGCTGAGCTCCCTACTGCGTCCACGTGCTCCAGAAGGCCCTCTTGGTGTTTATCCCCGAGAGGCCCTGGAAAAGGGTCTGCAGATAATCAGGGTCATAGGTGAAAGAGACATCCTTGGAATCGGCAATCGTGAGGTTTCCCCCCTGGGAGCCCGGTGGATTCGAGGACATGGGATCGGTCCCGTACGTCACCAGGAAGCCCTGCACTTTAAGAGCGCCGCCGCCGGAAGTGACGCGGAGGTCCCTCTCGCTCACGATGACCCCCTTGATGACGCAGTCAGAAAAGCTCAGGTCGCGGAAGCCGCTCTGCGTGAGCCTGTAATAGTGTGTTGACAGTCCCCAGGTGGACTCCGTATAGGCATCAGAGTAATTTTTCTGCAGGAAGCTCTTGACGAGCTCCTTGGCCTCGGTATCGCTGAACTCACAGGCCTTGAGGTAGTCAATGACCGATTTGCCGTTACAGTTATAAGAATTGCCGCTCGGCAGCGTAAAGCTGTAATTGCCGCCGGAAGTGAAGAAGTTGGGATCGGAGTTCATCTTGGTGTCAGAGAGCCACTTGGTGATGGTGGCCAGCGTGTCCTTGGTATTCCCGATGCCTATGTTATACTGCTGGTTGCAGTATTTCGAATAGGCCGCCCATGAGGTCTTGATGGCACTGTTGATGGCATCGGCTTCCACGTCGCCGCCCGATATCTCCTTGATGCGGATGTCGGACTTGCTGTACATGGCAAGGCCGCTCGCCGATCCGGGCTGAAGCTGGCTCTCTCCCTGGAACACGAGGTTCCCGCTCGAGAGAATGCTCCCCGACCCTGAAATCTCCCCCTCCACCACGATGCTCCCCTTCACGGAGCTGTCTCCGATGGTGATGAGGCTGGGCGAAACATCCTCGGTTTTGGTATCATCAACAAGGCCCACCTTGGGGCGAGTGGTGTCTGAAAAGGTGTAGCCGCCGGCCGCTGACGAGTAATTCGCCGCCAGGGTATAAAATCCATAGGCGTCGGCACCGTCGATCTGCGTAGAAGCTACTCCTACAGGGGCGTCGTTGATCTTGACCAGGTAATCTATCTTGCTCATCTTGGAGGACTCATACTCTCCTCCCTTGCTGTCGTTGTAAACAATAAGGTGCTTGGAATCACCGTTATAGATATTCACCCCGTTATACTGCCAGTTCGCGCTGTCATAATAAACAGGCGTGAGAGAGTTGTTGTTGAGCTTTTCAAAGAGCTGGGAATATTCCAGTTCGTTGGTCGTGGCGTTCACCGGGGGCTGGTAGGGGACATAGGCGAGATTATAGGTGCCCGGCGTGGTCTTGCTCTCAAGATACATGTAGGAGCCGGCGAGGAGGAAATCGTTCACCGAGGATTTCCAGGAATTGCCGCTCAGGTAGGAATTGGAAAACTTGTCCCAGTTGATGTCGCTCCTGATGGAGTTCATCCGCTCGGCCTGCGTGGTGCTGTTCACGCTCTGCGCCTTCACCCCGTAATTCCAAAAGGCGCTGTTGTAATAGTTGAGGCCGGCGGTCACCTGGCCCTTGTTCACGTAGGTGTTGTTGCAGGTGATGGAGGAGCCGCCGTCCACGCGGTAGATGTAATTGCCGCCGGAGACGGCGCTGTTCCCGATATGGACGTTCACGGTGTTCATGCTCCTCACGTTGACACCCTGGCCGTACTTGTCATTGACCCAGAACTTGTACTGGCTTCCCTGGAGGTCCACATCCAGGTCCTGCCCCACGATAAAGGCGCTGTCAATGACGGAGCTGAAATCCTTCTGCAGGAAAACCTCCACGTAGCGGGCCACGCTGCCGCACCGCCCCTCGACTATCACATGGGTATAGCCGGCAGGGACCTCCCGGAACGGCCTCCATGTCCCCCCCGTATAGGCATAGGAATAGTGTGATGACGTGAGGCCTGTGGTGAAATGGTTGGTGGAATAATACCTGATAAAGGGGCCGCTCACCTGGGAGGCATCATAGGGGACAGGCGACGAGGGAGCAGAGCTACCGGGGCCGAAGGCGATATAGAACTCGCTGCCCCCGTCTATGACCCCCTTGATCCCCGCGAAGCTGCCCGTGCTGATTTTTGTCACCACGAGCTTCCCGGTGCTGTCGCCGTCAGCATAGGGATAGGTTGCCGCATCATTGACATAGACTTCCTGGGTGGTCCAGTTCTTGTTGGTCCGGAGCATCCTCTGCGCGTAGGCGATGCCGCTCTCGGCCGCAAAGAAGGCATTTTCCCTGTCGCGGTAGCTGGCACCGAGCTTCATGGAATTTCTCCCCGTCACCACAAGAAGCGTGGCGATCATGATGATAAAGGAGAGAAGGAGCATCGTGGTGATGAGCACCACTCCCTGCCATTTCTTCTTCATCCGAACCGCCTCCTTGCCATGCGGGCGCGCTAGTTGCTTCCCGCAGAGCTCTCGTTGATATAGGGAACGACCTTGGAATTTATCTGGACTGACAAGGTGGGAGGAAACCCGTAAAGATCCTGGGCATTGTCCTTGACAGAGATTCCTGACTCAAGCACCTTGAAGCACCGGAGGGTGAACTGAAGCTCCGGGGCGCCAAGGCTCAAATCACCCCTGGCTGTTGAGGGATCACAGTAGTTCGTGGCGAATACAAGCACATTTCTTGCAAGGATATAACTGGATTTCACATAGGAGGCATAGGCCCCCTCGAGGGTGGAGACCGATGCGAGGCTGTCGGTGGGCGTCAGATGATTCTTCACGATTGTCGAGGTAAGAAAAGAGAGCTCATAGCCCTTGTGATCGGGGAGGTCTTCCTCCCAGTAAAGCTCTTTCTTGATAAGGAGCTTATGAGGACAGAAATACTGCGATGATGACGGCACATCAGGGCTGCAGGTGCCGCTTCCCGTATGGTCGCCCGAGCGAAGGCAATAGTAGAGTATCCAGCGGAAATATAGTGGGCTGACCGCGGTAGTATCCACATCAATGTCAGCTGTCTCATCGGAGTTTTTGGCTGCCGAGGCGAAGCAGATCCACGGCACATAGGCTCCCCCGCCGATGTCGGAAGTGCCGGCCGTGGCCGTGCTGATATTGGTTGCTCTCATCTCCCTGTTCATATCAAAGACAGCCCTTCTTATCTCGGTCTCCACGGCATACCGCGACTCCACGTTTCTCCAGCTCCTGGTGCCGAAGTTGATGATAGACAGCAGGATCAGGGTGAGAAAGCCGAAGATGGCTGTCGCTATTACGAGCTCCAATAGCGTCGTCCCTGCCTCAATCCTTGCTGCCTGGATCCTTTTTGTTCTCTCTGATGGCCTAGTGCACACGCCGCCTGTCCTTTTTCAACGACTCTTCTAGTCCTCATAAACGTACCGCACGATATCAGCGGCAAACATACCATAGCCCTGTGCGTAAAATTCGCCTGCACCGGTGTTGCTCCGCGCTCCCTTCTCCCACCAGTATATCCTGCATGAAACGCGGAGCAGCCTGCTGTCGGCATCTACGGGCTCGGAACGGATATTGTAGTAGAACGGCATCTTGTTTATTGTTTCTGTCTGGTTCACCTCTCCAGCCGATGAGACATTCCCATAGTTATTCCATAAATACTTGTTGAGGGCCATCTCGCCGATAGCCATGCCTGTCGTGAGGTCAACGCCCTTCTGGACCGAGTTAAAGAGGAAGGTGAATATGCCGATGATCAGGAGAAGGCACGTGGAGAGAATAAAGACTGCCACCATAAGCTCAATGATGCTGAAGCCCCTTTTCGCCGCCACGCCTTAAGCCCCCCCTTTCCCTTAATTATAGCAGAAAAAAACCTTCACTTACAAGGAAGCCTATGACCCAATGGTAGCAAGAATAAGGGGCGGCGCCTCCACTGGCTGATCTAGAACGATAAAGCATTCCAGAAGGGATTCCCTCACCTCCTCTATGCTCTTCTCCGAGGCTCCGTGGACTGTCACGATACTTTCACCGCTGGTAATTTTGTCGCCAATGCGCCTGTGGATGACAAGCCCCACGGAGGGATCGATTGAATCCTCTTTCCTGACCCTTCCCGCACCGAGATCGCGGGCAATGATCCCCATTTTCATCACCTCAATGGCACCCAGGTAACCTTCCTTCTGAGCAGGGATATCACGTATCACCCTGGCCCGGGGAAGCAGAGATGTATCGTCAAGTACGGCATCCTTTCCTCCCTGGGCTTTTATCACCTGTCTCATTTTTTCCAGGGCGGCACCCCGTTGCAGCAGATCGGCCGCGTGGCTCCTCGCTTCTTCAAGAGTGCTGTCCACGCCTGCCATCTGGAGCAGGTGGGCAGAAAGCTCAAGGGCCACCTCGCGGAGGGGCGAATCCCTGCGCCCCCCCTTCAGGATCTCTATGACTTCCTTTACCTCAAGGGCATTGCCGATATGGGAGTTAAGCGGCTGGTTCATGTCGGTAATGACGGCCCTGGTATGCTTTCCCGCGAGCGTCCCAATGTTCACCAGAGCCCGCGCAAGGGCCCTGGCATCGTCAAGGGTCGTCATAAAGGCGCCGCTTCCCACCTTCACATCCAGAAGGATGACGTCGGCGCCGGCGGCAAGCTTCTTGCTCATGATGCTCCCGGCGATAAGGGGGATGCTGTCCACGGTGGCAGTCACATCGCGGAGGGCATACATTTTCTTGTCGGCAGGAGCGAGATCCCCCGTGGGGCTTATGAGGGCTATGCCAATCTCCTTGACCTGACTGATAAACTCCTCCTCGGTGAGGCCCGTTCGAAAGCCCGGTATGGATTCCAGCTTGTCAAGAGTGCCGCCCGTATGGGCCAGGCCCCGCCCCGACATCTTCGCAAAGGGGATGCCTGCCGCCGAAATTATGGGGCCTATCAGGAGGGTCGTCGTGTCGCCCACGCCGCCCGTGCTGTGCTTGTCCACCTTCCTCCCGGGGATCGAGGCGAGATTGACCTTGTGGCCCGAATCGGTCATTGCCTGGGTAAGATCCTTGGTCTCGGCATCATCCATGCCCTTGAGACACACTGCCATGAGAAAGGCGCTCATCAGGTAATCAGGAATGTCGCCCTTTGAGAACCCCTGGATCATGGACTCTATCTCGCTGCAGGAAAGGCAGCCGCCTTCCTTTTTTTTCTTGATTATGTCATAAGGCTTCATTGCGGGCAACCTCCTTGATTTCCTTGAGGACTGACCTGATGAGGCTCTTGAAAACAGGCTTCACCATCTCGGCGGCCTGGAGCACCTCTTCATGATCGGCTCCCTTGCCGGGGATAAACACATTGGTGATGCAGGAGATGCCAAGCACGTTGAGGGAGGAATGGGCCGCCACTATCACCTCGGGCACAGTGGACATTCCCACGGCATCTCCCCCTATCTGACGCATGAACCGAAGCTCGGCAGGAGTCTCGTAATTGGGCCCGTGAAGGCCCACAAAGATTCCTTCACGGAGCTGGATCCCTATTTTGGATGCCACCTCTTTCGCCAGCTCCCTCAGCTCAGGCGTATAGGCGCGCGAGAGATCGGGAAACCGGGGCCCGAGCTCCGGATCGTTTGGTCCCACAAGGGGGCTAGTGCCGGTGAGATTGATATGATCGGCAATGAGCATGAGCTCCCCGGCGCGGAACTGAGGGTTTATCCCCCCCGCGGCATTGGTGACCACAAGGGTATGGACGCCGAGGGCCTTCATGAGACGTACTGAAAAGGTCACCTTTTCCATGGGGTACCCCTCGTAGAAGTGGGTTCTCCCCTTTTGGACCACTACAGGCCTTCCCTCAAGCGTGCCAAGGATCAGGATCCCTTCATGGCCAGCCACCGTTGAGACGGGGAAGTGGGGGATCTCCGCGTAGGGAATCTTGGCCACGGCCTCCACTTCATCGGCCAGCTCGCCAAGCCCCGAGCCGAGAATCATGCCGAATTGAGGGGAAAACCCGGTCCGGGACTTGATAAATGCAAGGCTTTCATTCACTCTCTTCCTAAGGTTCTCCATAATTCTGTTCCTTTCTGTCAATCTCGAAAATAGGGCCCCGGGAAATTCCTTATCGGCCCAGGAGACTGGCAAAGCTCACTCCCGCAAGATCCGACGGAATCCCGAAAAGCTCCAGAATGGTGGCGGAGATATCGGCAAAAGAATTCCTGGTGCCCAGGTGCTTTCCGGGCGAGAGCTTCTTTGAATACCAGAGAAGGGGCACATGCTCCCTCGTGTGATCGGATCCCTTAAAGGTGGGATCACAGCCGTGATCGGCAGTGATTATGAGGGCGTCATCATCGTCCATCGCCTCAACGATCCTGGGAAGAAAGGCATCCATATCCCTGATGGCCTGGGCATATCCCAGCGCATTCCTCCTGTGGCCGTAAAGCATGTCAAAGTCCACCAGGTTTGCAAATATGATGCCCTGTCCAGGCCTCTCCCTGAGGATCTTCTCGACGGTGACAAGGCCGTCGTGATTGTTGCCGGTATGAAGCGAATCGGTAAGGCCCTGGTGAGAGAAAATATCCTCAATCTTTCCCACGCCGAATACCTGCATTGACTGGTCCTTCAGCAGGTCAAGCAGGGTCTGCCCTGGGGGCTTCAGCGCAAAATCCTTCCTTCTTTCGGTCCTTTTAAAGGCCCCCGGTGATCCCATGAAGGGACGGGCTATCACGCGGCTCACAGGGTGGTCGCCCGTGAGGATCCGCCGGGCGATTTCACAGTAGCGGTATAGCTCATCGGGAGGGACCACTTCCTCGTGGGCGGCCACCTGGAACACGCTGTCGGCAGAAGTATAAATAATGAGCTTCCCTGTTTTCATATGCTCCTCTCCCAGGGAGGCGATTATCTCCGTTCCCGAAGCAGCGTAATTTCCCAGGGTCCCCCGGCCCGTTCCCTTTTCAAAAGCCTTGACGATCTCGGGCGGGAATCCGTCGGGGTAAGTGGGAAAGGCTTTTTCCGTGATGATGCCGCAGATCTCCCAGTGCCCCGTCGTGGTATCCTTGCCGTTGGAAAGCATAGGGAGCTCGGCGTAAAATGCCTCGGGGGCATCAGAAGGGGGAATTCCCTCAATCGGGTGGATATTTCCCAGCCCCATCCTCTGAAGATTCGGCACCGTGAGACCCCCCACGGCGCGGGCCAGGTTCCCGAGGGTGTCGCACCCTTCATCGCCATAGCGGTCGGCATCCGGCATGGCACCGCATCCCATGCTGTCGGCAACAACGATTACGGCTCTTCTCAGTTTCAAGGCGTCCTCCTTTGTGTCTTCTCGCTCCCCCCTCACCACGGCTCTTCAGCCACCCGTGAGAGGTTTTTTCCTTCAAGCCTCAGGTATCAAATGAAAAAGTGAGCTGCAGGGAATGGCTCTTTGCCCCCCTTACTTTTCCATAGTGGCCTCCGCCTCCGGAGACAAGCTCTTGAGAGCCTTCGCGGGCTCTCACTATATCGGCTGCAAGGGAGAGCCCCACCACCCTCACGAGTTCGCGCTTCTCCGCCGTATGGAGCACCGCCATCTCGCTCCCGAAATGCTCTATGAGCCGGGCCATCAGAGCGCTTTTAAGGCCGGGGACAAGCTCCAGGGGGATCTGGTGGTGATAGGGGGGGCGATGGTCTGGATGGCGTGGTTCCTGGAAATCGCCGATCTCCCGGGCCCTGTCAAGCACCCCTTTCGCGAAGGAGCCACCCCTGGCGCCGCAGAGGGGGCAGGAGAGTATAGGAGGAGGACCGGTGGCCACCTGCCGGCATGAGGTGCAGTAGCTGCGGTGGTATCTCCCCAGGCGGGGATCCAGGCCAAAATTTGCCACAAGGGACCTCCCCTGGACGCGGCGGAAGGCAAGCACCATTTCCTGGAAGGTAGGCGCCTCAATGGCCAGAATGTTGTATTCTCTCCCTATTCTGCCCGCCGAATGAGCATCAGAGTTGGAGAGAAAGCATACCTCAGCAAGCTCTTCAAGCATGTCTGCGATACTGGAGTCGGCAGAGAGGCCAAGCTCGATGGCAGCCACGCTCTCATGACCTTCCTCAGGGAAGAGCTCTGAGAGCCTGCGGCATGCCCTGCCATAGACGCTCTTATGAGGAGTAAAGGCATGGGCCGGCACGTGGATACCTCCCGTGGCTTTTATCACTGCATTGAGCTCCCGTGCAGGAATACCGCAGCTCTGGGAGGAGAGCTCAATGTTTTTGATATGGCGCCTCATCAGAGCGCTGAATTCCTTCATCTGCCGCAGGTAAGGGAAATAGGCGATATGATGGGAGACGCCGCCGCCATCCTCAACACACTCCACTTCCGCCCCCAGGATGACCGTCACCCGATCTCGGTGAATAAGGCCGCCTTCAGGGAGCTCGCAGACGACTCCCTTTCCTATGAGGCCATCGATGTCGGAGAGCACGCCCGGCGAGGCGCAGTCAACCACTCCCACCATGTCGATGCCCTTGCGGCGGTAACACTCCTCAATGAGAGCGGAAAAGGTGAGCTTCCGGGAGGCCGTCACCTTGACGGGCCTGCCTTCCGAGGTGCTCCCTATGTGGACATGAAAGTCTGCGAAATAGTGTTTCATCGGCATCAGGACCGGGTAGCCGCCTGTTCGCTCTCTCTCGGGCTCTCGGGAGCCTTCTTGGCAGTCAGGGTCCCCACAAGTTCCAGGAACCCCGTGATATCATCAAATTCCTTGTAGACTGACGCGAACCTCACGTAAGCCACGTGATCGAAATCCTTCAGATACTCCATGATCTGGTGACCTATGACTTCCGTCGAGACCTCCCTCTCCTGGGAGTTCTTTATCTCCCTCTCTATCTGCGATACAATCCTCTCTATCTCCTCCATGCCTATGGGACGCTTCTCACAGGCTTTCAGGATGCCGTTGAATATCTTGGACCGGTCAAAGCGCTCCCTGCGCTCATCCTTCTTGATGACAAAAAAGGCGGGGTCCTCAATGCGTTCATAGGTGGTAAACCTTGAACTGCATGAGAGACACTGCCTCCGCCTTCTTACCGTCGTATTGTCGTCAGTGACTCTGGAATCCAGGACCTTGCTCTCGAGGAAGGCACAATAAGGACATTTCATCTTTATCCTCCACTAGAGCTCTTATACTCATGAGCATTTCCGACGGCATCCTTATCACCTTGGATAGTTTATAAGGTGCGCCAGTACACATCTAGAGAAATCCAATTCACCGGGTCACTGGCCTTTATGTTCTGCGCCTCCTCAGGATCGCGGGAATCTCAAGCTCGTCAGCAGATCCCATCTGAGGCTTGAACTCTGCCCGCTCTCCCCTTATCTCCTGGCCTGCTTCGGGCTTTCTTTCTTCCCTGCCCATGGCGAAGCCTGTGGCAAGAACCGTTATCTTGATCTCATCCTGGAACTTCTCGTCAATCACCGCGCCGAATATGATCCGCGACTCGGGATCTACGGCATTGGCAATGATCTCTGCCGCCTCATTCACTTCAACAAGTGAAAGATTAGGACCGCCGGTGATATTGAAGAGCACTCCCTTGGCGCCGTCAATCGTGGTCTCCAGAAGAGGGCTTGAAATGGCGGCTTTTGCAGCCTCCTGGGCCCTGTGGTCGCCCGATCCTATTCCGATGCCCATGAGGGCTGAGCCGGAGTTCACCATGATGCTCTGTATGTCGGCGAAATCGACATTGATGAGGCCGGGAATGGTGATTATGTCCGAAATCCCCTGGACGCCGTGGCGGAGCACGTCATCGGCGACTCTGAAAGCTTCCACCAGCGATGTCTTCTTGTCCACCACGTGGAGAAGCCTGTCATTGGGTATCGTGATGAGGGTGTCCACTTTCTCGGTGAGCTCCTGGATCCCTCTCTCGGCGCTCTGCATACGCATCCTGCCTTCGAAAGTGAAGGGCTTGGTAACCACTGCCACCGAAAGTGCGCCCACCTCACGGGCGAGCTCTGCCACCACCGGTGAGGCGCCCGTTCCCGTGCCGCCTCCCATGCCCGTCGTGATAAAGACCATATCGGCTCCCTCGAGGCTCGCAAGGACCTCGCTCCGGTTCTCTTCAATGGCCTTTCTCCCGATCTCGGGATTCGCTCCGGCGCCAAGTCCTTTGGTGACGTTGCTGCCGATGTGGATGCGCTGATCGGCCTCGCAGAGAAAAAGGGCCTGGGCATCGGTGTTTATTGCAATAAACTCCACGCCCTTGAGCCCCACCTGAATCATGCGGTTCACGGCATTGCACCCCGCGCCGCCGACACCGACAACCTTTATCCCGGCAAACTGTTCAAGAGTGGTTTTCTTGTCCACTTTCTCCTTTGCCTGTGTAGTTCCTTTCCCTAGTGACTGCGCGAGCTTGTCAAGCCCCGCCGATGCTGTTTTCATATCCTGACCCTTTCCTCCATTCAAGACAGAACCTCCCCTCGTTGCACTATGATTTTTTAAAACACTTCATGAAGCCATTGCAGTACTTTCTGGAAGATGTCACCCACCTTGGACTGTGAGACACGCTCAATGCTCCTGCTCTTCTTCCTGGAGCCGTAAAGCACAAGACCCATTGCCATTGCGTAGGCAGGGTCCTTCATCACCTCCGGCATCATCGCCGAAACCGCCATCGGCCTGCCGATGCGCACGGGAAGCTGGAGCGCGTTCTGCGCAACACCGGCAATCCCTTCTATGGCAGCACATCCTCCCGTGAGGGTCACACCGGCGAGGTGGATACCGGACTTGGTCACCTTTCTTATTTCCTTCCTGAGCCATTCAAAGATATCCATGAGGCGGCCCTCGATGACTTCGGCGAGCTCCATGCGGGACACGCTTGGCGGATCGACAGAGCTGAGGGAGATTACCTCGATCTGCTCGTCCTCCTTCACAAGCTCCATGCTTGCACATCCCTTGCTCACCTTGATGCGCTCGGCCTCCTGCTGGGGAATTCTGAGCACGATCACGATATCGTAGGTGATATTCGAGCCGCCGATGGGAAGGATTGCGGTGTGCACCAGGCTGTTGTGCTTGAAAATCGCCACATCGGTGGTGCCCCCTCCGATATCCACCAGGACAATGCCCAGTTCTTTTTCTTCCTCGGAGAGCACCGAGAGGCCCGTAGGTATCGACCCCAAAACGATCCCGTTCTCTTCTATCTCAAGCCCTGCTCTCTGAACGCTCTTGTTGATATTCTCCAGAAAGGTCATCATCCCCATGATGATATGGGCATCAACCTCAAGGCGCATCCCTGACATTCCCACGGGGTTTTTCACGCCGTCTGTGCCGTCGATCATAAAGCTCCGGGGAATCACGTGGATGATCTCTCTGTCATTGGGTACGCCCACAAGCCTCGCCGCCTCTATGACACGGCGGATATCCCCTTCATTGATCTCCTTGTCAGAGCTCCCGATGGTGACCACGCCGTGGCTTCCCATCGAGGAGATGTATTCGCCCGTGACCCCGACATAGACGCAGTTGATGTGAAAACCGGCCATCTTCTCGGCCTCTGAGACCGCCGTCTCAATTGACTTCGCCGCCTCGTCTATGTCAACCACGGCGCCTTTTTTGAGTCCCTTCGAGGGACAGGCTCCCTTCCCGAGGATTTCAATGGACTGATCAGGAGCCACTTCACCGATCACGCAGCGGACATTGCTCGTACCAATATCAAGACCAACTACTATGTCGTGCTTTGCCACTCTCCATTCCTCCTGAAGCTAGAGAATTTCTCCATCGCTCATGAAATTTCCTGTTCCCGGGCACCGGTTATTACCGGCATCCGGGGCGGCGCTCTAGGCTGTTTCTCTCTTGCCGCCTGCGAGTATGTCCCTGCGGATATAGCCGAGATTGTTGAATACCCTTACGCCGAAAGTTATCACGGCGGCGAGATAGAGATCAATGCCCACGCGGTCGCCGATCCATGTGAGAAAAGCGGCCAGAAGGGCATTGGTGAGAAATCCCGACACAAAGATGTTCAGGTGGAACTTCTCTTCTATGCCCGCCCTCACGGCGCCCAGCACAGAGTCAATTCCCGCGATGAGAGAGACGGAGATATACTTGGAATAAGCATAAGGCGGGGAAAAATTGGGAGGCAGAATCGTGCCGATCACTACGCCCACAAAAAGGCCCATCAATATCCACATTGCTTATTCCACCTCTGACTTTACTTTTGCATAACGGAGCATAAGGCTCCCCTTGAACTCCGGCACATCGACGGTCTCGTACCTGTTTATCCTCAGGGTGACCCCATGCTGCATGGCGGGGGCCATATAATCCATAAAGCCTCCCGGAGTCCTCAGCGCCCCCTCCATGTCCTTGGAAGGGCCTATGGCAGCCACCTTGTAAGGCGCCGCGATGCGGACAGAGTTGATAAGCACCGTGGGGCCGACGCAGCGGATTGCCGTCGTGGTCACGATCCTTTGATCGTTTATCGAGACGGCCTCGGCACCCGAGGCCCACAGCTCATTGACAAGAGTGTCAAGATCCACATCGTGAATGATGAAATAGAAGGGATCATCCTTCGGGGAGGGACTCTTGGGGGAGTCATTGAGCTCCACCACTATCCCGGGCCCCTTGACCGGCAGAAAACCTGCTTCCATGCGGGCTGTCTCCAGCTGATTCTTCATTGCCTTGAGGACATCTTCCTCTTTCCCTGCGGCAGACTCAAACTCTTCAAGCCTTTTCTTCTTGTCGGTGAGATCGCTCTCCAGCTTGTTGCGCTGGCGTTCAAGCTCATTCACCATCTTGATGAGATCGGTCCTCTGGTTGTAAAGGGGGAACCCCTCCTTTTTCTGTAACCTGAAGAGGAGGGCCATCATGATTCCCAGGACCACGCAGGCAAAAGCAACGGGGATCTCCCACTGCTCCCTTGACCGTATTTTTTTCTCTCTCGCGCTCTGAGATTCTTTCTCCATAGGTTATTATGCCACAGTGAGCACCGTATACCAGTATTGGTTGCTCACTGTTCTTTCTCTGTGCCTATTCTCCTTCTTTTTTCTCATCGGGAGGGGAAGCGGGGCGCCTGAGCTTGACTACCGGCTCCTTGTAACGGAGGTCGATATATTCAAGCTGCTCAGCCTTTCCTTCCATCTGCGCGAGAATCTTGGAAAAAAGGTCCAGCTTATCCTTGACATTGTCGAGTGTGTCCAGCTTCCCCTCTATGACGTCTTTTCCGAGAGGGTAGCGAAAAGATATCTGGGAGTTCTCCTCGATGGTAAGATCGATAAGCTGCCGGTTCATCTCGGGAGTAAGCCATGTGTAGAATTTCAGGATCGTATCGACTTTGCCGCTGTCAATCCTTCCCCCCACCACCAGTTTCTCGTTTATCAGCATCCTGGGAAAGTCTTTTTTTCTGTCCCCCTCAAGGACACAGAGGACCACGCCGTCATCATCAATGGCATACCACTTTTCAGGCTCATCGGTGAAAGCCGATGCAGCCACCGGGGTGCGCTCCTTCACTTCAATTTTCACGCCGCCGGGAAGCACCTTGGCTATTTTCACGCTCTTCACCCAGAGAATCCTGGCCATCCTGTCATGGTAGGGCCTCTCATCAAAAATGAGAATCTGCGAGCCCCATGGGAACTGGGTCTCCTTCAGGATATCCTCGCCCGATATCCGCTCAATACCGGCCACCTCAATGGATTTGAGCTTGAAGAAATCAGAGGAGAGGAAAAGGAGCTGAGCGGCAAGGAAAATGAGCACAAGAAAAACCTTGCGGGCTGTCTGTCCTGTCCTGCCCCGCTTCCTGGGCTTCTCCTGGGGGCCTCCCCTCATGGAGCCGGGAGGTGTTTTTCTTATATCAACCATGGGCGTCTCTTTATAGAGTAAACTTTAATAGGGCTTCAACACAGGACGAAGGCAAGGCATGTCGCCGATTCTTACCCCGTGGCAGCATACTGAATATGCCTCATATTGAGCCTCTCGCAGAGCTTCTCCGCAACACGGCATATGTCTCCTGCCCCAAGAGTGATGACAAGATCGCCCGGTGCGGCGAACTGCGCAAGATAAGCAATCACCTCATCATTCTTCGGTATGGAAAGGACCTCCACATGAGGGGCTCTCTGCGCGATATACTCCGCAAGGGTTTCCCCCCTCATTCCCACTATAGGCTGCTCACCGGCAGAATAGATATCGGTGACAATGAGCACATCGGCGTCATTGAAAGCGCCGGAGAACTCATCAAAAAGGAAGCGGGTTCTAGAATAGCGATGAGGCTGAAAGACGGCAATGACACGCTTTCCCCACCCCGTCCTCGCGGCATGGAGGGCCGCCTTGATCTTTGAGGGGTTATGGGCATAGTCATCGACGACAAGTACGCCGGAAGCTTCCCCCAGTATCTGGAAACGGCGCTGCACCCCGGGAAAGGCGTGCAGTGCCTTCCGGATTCCCTCAAAGGAAAAGCCCAGCTCCAGGCCGATAGCTATGGCGGCAAGGGCGTTCTGAACATTGTGGCGTCCCGGCACCCTGAGATGCAGATTCCCAAGAAGCTTCCCCTTGAAGCTTATCTTCGAGGTGGAGCAGAACTCCGCAAGGGTGATTTCCTCGGCGCGGATATCGGCATCGGGGGAGAGCCCGTATGATATCTTTCTTCTTCCCACTGAAGGATAGAGGTTTCTCACGTTTTCATTGTCGATGCAGAGCACCACGTTCCCGTCCCCGGGGAGCCTTTCGATAAAGGCCTTGAAATTCTCTATAATTTTCTTCATCGTGAGGTCATAGTCATAATTACAGGCCACGTACGGCATGACATTGAGGTTCACGTCGGAGTCTATGCTGGTGATGACCGCCATCCTTGGGCTGAGGTGCAGAAAGGAGGCATCGCTCTCGTCGGCTTCGGCCACAAGATAAGGATCGTGGCCAAGCCTCGCGTTTGAGCCGATGTCATTCAGCTCTCCGCCGATGACCACCGTGGGATCAAGCCCGTTCTGCTCAAGGACCGCGGCAATCATCGAAGTGGTCGTGGTTTTCCCGTGAGTTCCCGCAACGGCGATTCCGTAGACACTCTGCATCAGAAAGCCCAGCATCTCGGCGCGCTGCACCACTTTAATCTGCCTCCTCCTGGCTTCGACAAGCTCCGGATTCTTCTCCGGAATGGCGGAAGAGACGACTACCACGTCAGCGCTTCCTATATTCTGGCCTGAATGGCCTATAAAGCATGATGCACCGAGATCTTCAAGCTTCCTCATCATCGATGACGGCCTGATATCAGAGCCTGTCACCCTGTATCCCTTTTCCAGGAGGACTCTGGCGATGCCGCTCATCCCGATACCGCCAATGCCTATAAAGTGAACTTGCCTCATGGAAAACTCCTTTCAAAGGCTCACGAGTCCAAGCGAAAATATTAAGCCTTCTGATTCGACAGAAAAATATCCAATACCTTCAAAATTTCATCTAAAGCTTCAGGTTTTCCCAGTGCTTTACTGCGCTCCGCCATCGAGCGCAATGCCTCAGGATCCCTCATGAGCTTCCCGAGAAGGGGGGAAAGCTCTTCTTTCACCTTGTCATCGGCAATCATGAAAGCCGCTCCCTGCTCTTCAAGCCAGCGCGCATTCTTTACCTGGTGGTCTTCCGCTGCATAAGGGTAGGGGATTATCAGTGCAGGAATTCCCCGCGCCGTCACTTCGGCAATGGTGGTGGCGCCGGCACGGCACACCACCAGGTCACAGGCCGCATAGGCATCGTGGATGGCGCCCAGAAATCCCATGGCCCGGTAAAAAAGTTTTGCACCCCTGAGCAACTCGGCGGCCCGTGACGAGACTTCCTCATAGTTTCTCTCACCGGTAAGATGGATAATGCTCCATTCCTGGCCTTTCCAGCCCTCCAGGGCTTTTAGAATTCCCTCATTGATGCTCTTTGCCCCCTGGCTTGCTCCTGTCACAAGGATACAGGGCCTCCCGGGAGGGATCTCAAGGCGCCGCCTTCCCTCCTCCCTGCTTACCTCGAGGATCTCCTCACGGACAGGATTTCCCGTAAGGTGTGCCTTCCCTGGAGGAAGATAACGCTCCGTCCCCTGGAAGCTCGTGCAGACTTTCCTGGCAAAACGGGCGAGGAAGCGGTTGGTTTTCCCCGGGATGGTATTCTGCTCCAGCAGCACTGCAGGGACCCTGCAGATATGAGCGGCCATGACAACGGGGGCGCTCACATATCCCCCCGTTCCTACCACAAGGCGCGGTTTTTCCCGCAGCAGCACCTCAATGGACTGCAGGAAGCCGAGGGAGGTTATGGCAAGTGCGGCCCCCGCCTTGAAGGGATTCGACGAGAGGCCCCTTGAAAGAATATATTCCAGGGGCAGTCCTTCCTGGGGAACGCGGGTAGCTTCAAGACCGTGGCGGGTGCCCAGGAAAAGTACTGAAAGCCCTTCATGCCTTTTTTTCAGGGCTTTGGCTACGGCGAGGGCGGGAAAAAGATGGCCTCCCGTCCCTCCCCCTGTCACAATGACCTTCATTCCGGCATTCACGCTCCTTACTGCGGAGCCTGGACTACTTCCTTCTCCTCCTGTACCGCGCTTTCAGGGACAGGAGGCAGCTCTTCGGCGATCTCACCTTCCGATGCCTCTCTCTCAGCGGCTTCGCTCACATGAGCCCCGGCTTCCTGCTCAGCTGCCGGCTCATGGCGGGGCAGCGCCTCCGTTTCCCCCCTGGCGGAGATGGGGACTCTGGCCGTGCGCCTGGGGCAGTATTGCGATATGTTTACGAGCAGTCCCATAAGGGTAAGGCACGTGAGGAGCGATGATCCTCCAAAGGATATGAAGGGCAGAGGGATTCCCGTGCAGGGGAGCATTCCTATCACGACTCCCATGTTCATGAAAGCCTGCAGGGCAATGACAAAAGTGCATCCCGCGGCCAGAAGCTTGAGATAGGGATGAGATGCCGCATAGGCGACCTTGAAGCCCCGGTAAAGAAGGGCCGCGAAAAGGATTACCACGGCGAGAGTTCCCAGCAGTCCCAGTTCCTCCCCGATGATTGCAAAGATAAAGTCCGTGTATTGTTCGGGAAGGTAGAAGAATTTCTGCCTGCTCTGCCCGAGGCCCAGCCCCCCGATTCCGCCTGAGCCCAGGGCAATGAGGGACTGGATGATATGGTATCCAGACCCGAGGGGGTCGGCCCAGGGGTTGATGAAGGAGAGAAAGCGCTTGACCCGGTAGCCTTCATCCAGAATCCTTATGCCCACCACCATGACGCCCGACACGGAGAGCGCCACAAGGTGCTTTAACTGGGCCCCTGCCATGAAGAGCATGCCCATCATCGTGGCGCCTATGACCAGGCTCGTGCCCAGGTCGGGCTCTTTCTCAATGAGCACGATAATGATTCCAGCAAAGCCGATCACGGGGAGAAGCCTGATAAATTCCGTAATTTTCTCATTTCTCCTGGAGAGGTAATCGGCAAGGTAGATCACAAAGAAAACTTTCGCTATTTCGGCTGGCTGGAAGGTGAAAGAGCCGAAGCCCATCCACCGCCGCGCTCCCATCGTTTCGTGGCCGATACCGGGGATAAGCACAAGAACAAGAAGGATTATTGAGAAAAAGACCCCTATGAGGCTCGCTCTCCTGAGCTTGAAGAGGTCAACCCTGCCTGCCGCAAAAAAGCATGCCGATCCCAGAAGAGCCCATATTATCTGGCGCTTCAGGTAGAAAAAGGGATCATTGTTGCACTCTTCAAGCACCGAAGAGGTGACTGAGCTTGCGCTGAAGACAATGATAACCCCCAGGATGAGCAGGGTGTAAGTGAGAAAGACGATAAGCAGATCCGGACTCTTCTTCAAGGGTACTCAACCTCCATTTTCTTGACTAGCTCTTGAAACAAATCCCCCCGGTGCTCTGCCGACGAGAACATGTCAAAGCTCGCGCATGCCGGCGAGAGAAGCACCACGTCGCCAGGTGATGAGGCTTCGAAAGCTTTCTTTACCGCTTCCGGGAACGAGGCTGAGCGGGTAATGCTCTTCATCCCCGCCATGGCGGAAGCCTCTGCTATCTTTTCGGCGCTTTCTCCTATCACCACCAGGTTTTTGACCCTCCGGGCTATCCTGCGCCCCAGGTCACTGAAATCCATGCTTTTATCCTTACCCCCTGCAATGAGGGTTATGGGCTCCGTAAAGCTTTCCAGGGCTGCCATGACGGCCCCGGGATTGGTCCCTTTGGAATCATCATAGAATTTCACCCCCCTTACGGTTGCAGTATATTCAAGACGATGAGAGAGCGGCGTGAATGCTCTCAAAGACGAAAGCACGCTGTCGCCGCTTATTCCTGCAATCATTGCCACCGTGAGCACTGCAAGGACATTAGAGAGATTGTGGCCTCCCTTGAGAGGCACCTCATCGCGGGAGAACAGCAGCTCTTCGACCCCGCCGCCGCGGAACCAGAGGGAGCCGTCCCTGCAGAAGGCCCCTCTCTCCACCTCGCCGCTGGTGCTGAAAAAATAGCGCTCTGCCCTCACTTCCCGGGCAATGTCACGGAGAGAGGCGTCATCGAAATTCAGCACGGCATAATCACCTGGGCCCTGGTTTTCAAAAAGCCGCGCCTTCGCCCTTACGTATTCGTTGAAGGTCCTGTGCCTGTCCTTGTGGTCATCGGTGATGTTCAGGATGACTCCTATCCGTGGGCGGAACTGTGCTATTGTCTCCAGCTGAAAGCTGCTCACCTCGGCCACAATCCAGGACACCTCGTCATGGGCTGCAACCTCGGCCGAGAGGGGAACCCCGATATTCCCCGCAAGAAGAGAGGAGACGCCCCCCTCCTTGAGAATCCGGTGAATGAGGCTCACTGTCGTTGACTTGCCATTGGTCCCTGTCACGGCGATCAGCGGGGCCTTTGCAAACTGCCAGGCCAGCTCAATCTCCCCGATGACGGGCACGCCTTGTTTCCTGGCTGCCTCCAGCACGGGGTGATAGATGGAGACGCCGGGGCTTATGACGATGAGATCCTTCCCTTCATAGACTTTTTCGGTGTTGCCGCCGTATTCAGCGACAATGCGGTCTTCCGGGAGGCCCTCAAGGAATCTCTCAAGCTCTTCCCTGGGCTTTGCATCGCTCACAAAGACAAGGGCACCCCTCCCGAGGAGCACTTCGGCCAGAGCCCTGCCGCTTCGCCCAAGGCCCATGATGCTTACCCTTTTCCCTGCGTAATCCATTATCATCCGTTCCTTTTACATTCTATAAATCCATACTCCAAGGGCCGCAAGCAGCGCCCCCGCTATCCAGAACCTGGTGGTCACCTGCACCTCGTGCCACCCTCCCAGGGCAAAATGATGGTGGATCGGGCTCATCCTGAAGACCCGCTTCCCCTTGGTCATCTTGAAATAAGTGACCTGTATCACCACAGAAAGGGCCTCCACGACGTACACTCCCCCCATGATGAAAAGAAAGAGCTCTGTTCCCGTGAGAATCGAGAGCGTTGCAAGGGCCCCTCCCAGTGCCAGGGAGCCCGTATCGCCCATGAATATCCTCGCGGGGAAACAGTTGAAGGCCAGAAAACCCAGAAGGGCGCCGCCAAGAGTGATGCAGCCGGCAAGAAGATCAAGGCGCTTCATGGCGAAGCAGAAATAGCTGTAACCCGCGAGGGTGACAATGACGCTCCCCGCTGCGAGGCCGTCCAGGCCGTCGGTGAGGTTTACGGCGTTGACACACCCCGTCATGACGGCGATGCAGAGAGGATAGATAAACCACCCCGTATCCACCCATCCCGCGAAGGGAACAAGTATCTTTCCGCCAAGAGGGGAATACTCCCTCATCAGCCAGGCGATACCAATACCGAGAAGAATATGGATGAAGAGCTTGTCCCTTGCCCTCAGGCCCAGGGAGCGCCCCTTTTTTATCTTGATGAAATCATCAAAAAATCCGGCGGCGCCGTTTATCACTATGAAGGCTGCAAATATTCCGTATTCCCAGGTGAGGGGATGAACCCAGAGAAGTGACATGATCACCACAAGAAGCACCACGAGCCCTCCCATGGTGGGAGTGCCGCTCTTGGAAGCGTGATCCTGGGGCCCTTCCGGCCGAATCTGCTGACCCCACTGGAGCTCCTTGACCTTCCTGATATAAAAGGGCAGCAAGCCCGCCGAGAGGAGGAAGCTCAGGAAAAAGACGCTTATCGCTCCTGCCATTGAAACTCCTCGGTTCTTAAGGACTGGCGCTCAGGGAGGATTTCTCATGGCCCCCCCGCCTCATGACATGTTCAACTATCTCTTCAAGCTTCATGAGCCTGGATGCCTTGACAAGCACGGCATCACCGCGTGACAGAATCCCTGCGAGCATCGCGCCGGCCTCATCCTTGCTCTCATACCAGAAACAGCGCCCCGAAGGCATTCCTGACCGGAGCGCCTCTTCATGGATGAGCTTCCCCAGGTCGCCGAGGGTCACGAGGTAGTCGATGCCTGCCTCTCTGACCATCCTTCCTGTGGCACGGTGTGCTTCTTCGGCTATCCCGCCAAGCTCGCGCATATCGCCGAGAACGGCAATCCTCCTCGTGACGCCGGGGAGAAGAGCCAGGGTCCTGATGGCATATTCCATTGAGCGGGGGCTCGCATTGTAGGTGTCATTTATCACGATGACGCCCTGGCCGGTGACCAGCTTCTCCATTCTCTTGCCCGTGATTTTTGAGCTGTTGAGAGCCTCCTGTATCTGGCCGGGAGGCACCTGGTGAAGAAGGCCGACGGCCACGGCCGCCATGGTGTTATAGACATTGTGGAGGCCAAGGAAAGGAATGCTGAATTCAAGCTCGCCGCCGCTAAAGGACGCCACTTTTACATTGAAGCCGCCGGAGCTCTGAGGCCTGCACTCAAGCATGCGCAGCGACGCCTTCTGGTCCTCGCCAAAGGAGTATTTGTTTCCAGGGAATTTCCCGGCAAGGTGGTCATACCAGCGGTCATCACGGTTGAGCACTGCCGCCCCATCGGGGGGAAGGGCAAGAAGAAGCTCCCCCTTCGCGTCTGCAATGGCTTCATAGGACCCGAGGAGCTCATAGTGAGCCTCGCCTATAATTGTAATGACGCCGACATGGGGCTTCACAATCCCGGCGAGCTGAGCTATCTGGCCCTTTCCCCTCATTGCAAGCTCTATCACCAGCATCTCGCTCTTTTCATCAAGCTGCATCACGGTATGGGGGACGCCTATCTCGTTATTGTAGTTCGCCTCAGTCCTGAGGGTGCGGTATCTTCTCGAGAGAACCTCATGGATGAGATCCTTGGTGGTGGTCTTTCCGTTGCTCCCCGTCACGGCCACGACGCGGACAGGAAATTTTTCCCTGTAGCAGGCGGCAATCCGGTGATAGGCAAGAAGGGTGTCTTCCACCGGTATTATCTTTCCCTGCCCATTGCCCTCCCCGGCCGGCTCCGATGAGAGAGCCGCCACGGCACCCTGCCCGAGGGCGCTCGCGATGAACCTGTGACCGTTGAAATTCTCTCCCGATATGGGGATGAAAAGCTCGCCAGGCCTTATGCTTCTAGAGTCCGTCGAGATTCCGACCACGTCGGCATCACTGAAGGCCCCATGGTCATTGCCGAGCATGGCAAGAAGTTCGTACAACCTCATTGGCTTCACTTTGCGCACTGCTCTCCTTTCTCGTCACGGGAGACGAGTTCTTTGAAGAATTCATGGACCACTTCGCCGTCATCAAAATGGATGGTCCGATCCCTGAAAATCTGGTAGTTTTCATGGCCTTTGCCGGCGATCACCACCGTGTCGCCGCGGCGCGCCATGCCCAGGGCCTTGAAGATGGCCTTCCTCCTGTCAGCTTCCTGCTCGTAGGATTTCCCTGCAAGCCTCACGCCCTCCTCGATATCGGCGATTATCATGCCGGGCTCCTCCGTGCGCGGGTTGTCAGAAGTGATGATAATCCTGTCTGAGAGGGTCGCGGCAATGCCTCCCATGAGGGGGCGCTTTGTCCTGTCCCTGTCACCGCCGCATCCGAAGACAGTGATGAGAGAGCCTGAGGTGATCTGCCTTGCGGTGGTGAGCACGTTCTCGAGGCCGTCGGGCGTGTGGGCATAGTCAACGATGACGGCGAATTCCTGGCCTGCCCTGATAAGCTCGAAACGGCCTTTTACACCGTGAAACTCCCTTGCCGCCGAAGCGAGCTCCGCGGGGGGCACGCCCAGCGATGAGGCTGCCGCAATGGCAGCCAGGGAGTTGGAGACATTGAATCCTCCCGAGACAGGGATCGTGACGGGAATGATACCCTCAGGCGCCATAAGCTGATAGCTGAGCCCTTCAAAAGTGACCTGGGGATCGCGGGCATGGTAGAGGGCTTTCTTATCGCGCACTCCATAGGTGAGAGCCGGCACCGAAAGATGCTCCGCTATGCGTTTCGAGGAAGGATCGTCAGCATTGAGGATCGCGGCCTGATCCTTCTCCCTTCCGTCGAGGGCGGTGAATATCTTGAGCTTGGCCTGGAAATACTCTTCCAGGTTCCTGTGAAAATCAAGGTGATCCTGCGTGAGGTTCGTGAACACAGCCCTGTCAAAAACGCAGCCCTCGACTCGGTGGAGCTCAAGGGCATGGGATGAGACCTCAAATACGGCGCACTCGCAGCCATGGTCCACCATGGAGGCAAGGGTTGCCTGGAGATCGAGGGACTCAGGAGTGGTCACTTTAGAGGTGGTCTTGAGGGAGCCTATCTTGGTGAATAGGGTGCCGATAAGGCCCGTTTTCACCCCGCACGCGGTGAGCATCATCTCAATGAGCGAAGTGGTGGTGGTCTTGCCGTTTGTGCCCGTCACTCCGATAATCTTGAGCTTCCTTGAAGGATGGCCGTAAAACTCGGCGCTCATGAGGGCAAGAGCCCTCCTGGAATGGGGCACGACGACTTTCACCACCCCATCGGGGAGCTCCATGGGCTTCTCCAGGCAGACAGTCTTTGCTCCTCTTGAAAGGGCATCGGCGATAAAGTCGTGGCCATCGGCCTTAAAGCCTTTAATACAGCAGAAAAGGCAGCCCGGAAAGGCCTGCCGCGAATCATAAGCTATCCCCGTCACATCGATTTCTCGAGACCCCACCACGTGTGAATCCGCGATGGAGTGCAGCAGTTCTTTCAGCTTCATCTGCAATGCTCCATGCACTCGCTCCCCGCCATCGAGGGGCTCCTATTGCTTTTTCGCTTCCTCATTCTTTCCGATCTCCTGAGGGAAACTCGGCGGGACTCCCAGGCGCCAGAGAGTCTCTTTGGCCACATCGGCAAATATCGGGGCCGCTACGACACCACCCCAGTAAATATCCGAGGGATGCTCCACCTTGACGAGAATGACAATCTTCGGATCCTCGGCGGGAACAAAGCCCACAAATGAGGCAACGTATTTGCCTGACACATAGTTTCCGTTTTCCACGACGTTGGCAGTGCCTGTCTTGCCTGCACAGAGATACCCTGGCACCTTTGCCCGCTTTCCCGTCCCTTTTTCCACGACATTCTGGAGAATCTCCTTCATCTTGAGGGTCGTCGCCGGCTTGATGGGTCTGGATTTCACCTCAGGCTTGAAATCCCTCACCACGTTTCCCTTGGAGTCAATGATCTGCTTTATAATGTGGGGCTTCATCTGTACGCCGTTGTTGGCAATGGCCTGCACGGCTGAGGTAAGCTGCACGGGGGTAATGGCGATCCCCTGCCCGAACGCCATGGTGGCGCAGTTTATCTCGGTCCAGTCCTTGAGGGGCAGCAGAAGTCCCTCGGTCTCGCCGGGAAGCTCAACTCCGGTGAGGGAGCCGAAACCGAATTTCCTGAGGTAGTTGAAGTAGGTCTTGCAGCCAATCTTGAGGCCGATGGCTGCAGAGCCGGTATTGAATGAATAGGTGATGATCTCCTTGATGTTTTCCGTGGCGCCGCCGCCAAAACCATCATTGGCATTCTGGAGCGTCCATCCTCCCACATCGATGGAACTGCCGCAGGGTATTTGATCCTCCATCTTGACCTTGCCGCTGTCCAGTGCAGATGCGGCAAGGATCACCTTGAATGTGGAGCCTGGCTCATAGGCATCGCAGACGCAGGCATTCCTGGTGAGCTTCATATAATCATTGCTTCTGGGATCGAAGGACCTCACATCGGGCTTTGTCGTAAGGGCGAGTATCTCGCCAGTCTTTGCATCCATGACTACGACAGAGCCTCTTTTTGCCCGGTGCGCCTTCACTGCCTTGTCAAGTATGCTCTCGGCTATATACTGGATACTTTCATCGATGGTGAGGACGATATTATAGCCGGGGATAGCCTGCACCATCGAGGTGACCCCGCCGGGAATGACTCTTCCGTCGCGGTCCATCTCAGTCTCCATGATGCCGGGTATTCCCTTGAGATATTTATCCAGAGAGGCTTCAATACCGTCAAGGCCTTGATCGTCAATTCCCGTGCATCCAAGGATGTGGAGGCCGAGATGCCCCTTGGGATAAAATCTTTTCCCGTTGGATTCCCTGAGAAGAAAAATTCCTTCGATCTTCAGTGCCATCACCCTCCGTGCCGCATCGTCAGTTACCTTCCTCTCTATCCATGCAAAGGTGGAAGGTATCGAGAGCCTGAGCTCAAGCTCCTTGCGGTCGCAGCCAAGGATGCCTGATATAAGAAGGGCAGCTTTCTTGTGATCTTTGATCTTGGAGGGATCGGCGGCAAGGGAGGGAAGGGAGATGCTGTTCGCCAGGGGCTCAAACTTCCTGTCCAGGATTGTGCCGCGCAGTGCAGGAATCTCAATTTTCCCTATGTGCTGGTTATCGGCCAGAGCCTTGTAACGGTCGCTCTGGAATGCCTGTATGGTGACAAGCCGGTAGGCGAGGCAGACAAAGAGCAGGGCTGTCATGTAGAAGAGAAGTACCAGTCTCTTTCTTACCTTGATATTCCATCCTATCACGAAAAACCTCCCTCTTGGCCTTCACACCCTGATCCCACCGGTGAGCCTTCGGTGACTCACGAAAGCTCGCTGCTGGGTACAGAGCCGGCCTGAATTTCATGCTCCATGAATGACGAACGAGGGTGAGTTCTTCACCCCCTTCGTGGGTAGCCTTTTATTCTGTTGAACGGTTTTGTGCTTTGGGAGACGGGGGAGCGATGTACCCTCCTTCGCATCCCCCGTCTTACCCTTTACTTGCTGTCCACGGTGGCCTCAGAGAATTGTTTCCAGCCACCTTTTTTCCAGATTAAGATTACCATTCGTAGTCCCCTCTCCGGATCGAAGGGTTTCCTGGTCTTTGGTCAAACGGCCCAGCTTAACCATGCCACCTTCTCTCTTCGATCCTGAATCTTCCTGGAATCAGTTTTTCGGAATCTTTTCTACCGCAACAACATCCTCCAAGGAAGTCCGGGCCACTGGCTGACGCATGTCGAGTACCAGTCTCACAGGGGGTTGTGACATTCCCAATTGGGTCCGAGCAATGGCTTCAATACGCTCCAGAGCATTAAGTCTATTGACTTCAAGCTTCAGTGACAACCGCGACCGTTCTAAAGTAGACTTTGTTTCCTTTAGCCGGCAAATTTTGTACTGGCAGCTTACGATCTGGGCGCACAGACAGAGATACATAATGAGCATGGCGGCCACTCCCACGAGACCTGCGACATACATTGACACCGTAAGCGTTGAGACACCACGGTTTCTGTCGGCCATTGTCCCATGGCATGACCCTCTCTTAACCCTATGTAATTGTTCGTTTTTGCGGGAGACGGCTAGCAATTACTTATTTACCTCCTTAATCTCTACCTTTACAGCCCTTAATTTCGCCGAACGGGCTCTTGGATTCCGTGCCACCTCCTGTGCTTTTGGCACAAGAGGCTTCCTCGTCAGTATGGACAGTCTCTTCTTTGGAAGACCCACCTCGTGTTCCGTGAAGGGCTCCGATACCTCTCTTGAGAGTTCCCGGAATTTTGTCTTCACCATACGGTCCTCCAGGGAGTGATAGGAGATGACCACTATCGTTCCTCCGGACCTTGTCACACGTATTGCTGCTTCGAGTCCCTCGTGTAAGCACTGCATTTCGCGGTTTACTGCAATCCTTAAGGCCATGAACACTTTCGTGGCAGGGTGCAGCGTTCTTTTTCGCCGCTCCCCAGGGACGCACGCTTCGACACAACGTGCCAGTTCCAGAGTCGTGTGTATGGGCTGGTGCCTGCGGATCGTTTCGATCCTTCGGGCAATCCTCCGCGCCCACCGTTCATTTCCATACTCCCAGAAGATCCTCTCCAACTCTTTTACCGAGAGCCTGTTGACCAGATCAGAGGCTGTGGTACCCAGTTGACTATTCATTCTCATATCTAGTCTCGCCTCTGCTCGGAAACTGAATCCCCTTGCGATACTGTCCAGTTGATGCGAGGACACTCCCAGGTCAAAAAGGACTCCATCCACCTCCTTTATCCTTTCGCGCTCGAGGATCTCTTCCAGCTGTGCAAAGTTTGCATGCACGATTCTCACGGTACTGATTCCATGGAATTTTCCGGTTATCTCCTCGACTGCCTCGGGGTCCTGATCAATCCCGACCAGCATGCCATCTGGTCCTAGAACTTCCAGGATTCTAAGTGAATGACCACCTCCTCCTATGGTGCAGTCTACATAAATCCCTCCCCGTCGGGGAGAGAGGTACGCCAGGACTTCGTCGGGCATCACCGGGACATGGAACGGGTTAGAGTCCATACTTTTCATAGACCTTTTGGGTCTGGTCTATGAAATTCTCCTGCTCTTCCTGTTCCTTCCATCTCTCGGTGCTCCAGACCTCAATGTGGTTGATGGCTCCTATCAGTGTCACCTTTGCATCCCTTATGCCAGCTATCTCCTTTAGCTTCTGAGGGATGAGCACCCTTCCCTGGTTCTCCATTACACAGGAAACGGCAGAGGAGACGAGGAGCCGCAGCCACTTCTGGCCCGCAACATCCGTTTGAGAGATTTTCGATGATACCTCATCGATAAGCTGATTGAACTCCGTCTCGGGCATGATCCAGATGCTGTCTGCATTGACACTCCGGAGCAGATAGAACTTGTCGCCGAGAGAAGTCCGAAATTTGGAGGGGATAATGAGGCGGCTTTTATCATCAAGGGTATGTTCGAATTCACCTGTGAATTTCGCCAAACCCACAATGCGCTACCTCCCTCCACATTACTCCACCTGATCTTCTCCTATGATACTACCATGGAGTCAACCCTGTCAATACCCCTCACGCCATGAATGCCGCGCCACCATGGATATTCATGATGGTCAACCACCATATCTTGACAAATCATGCCGGGATGGACTCTATATTTTGTACTGAAGGCAATTTCATGCATGCAGAATCTGCATGCGGTGCTATAATAATTTTCAATAAATTGGGCTGCACTATTTCCATATATTGCTCGGGTGGAGCAAAATGGAGTATGTCTGTGCCCCATATAATTTGATTTTATTTCAATAAACAAGCAAATCCACCATTAGTGCCGTTTTTCTGCTCAATGGCTCACTGATATCATAACTTTTGGTTGTTTAATGGCAATAAAGGCTTTAAATCCATTTATAATGAGGATTAATAAGGTTCTGCAGATCATGGAAGGCATGGCCGGAACAGGGGGACACGCCATGCTCGAGAAGGATAATTTTGTTCATGGAAAAAACCATGGGTCACAAGAAGGCTCAGGATTCTTGATGGCGAATCTTATCCCTCTGCGGCTGTCGCATTGCGGAAAATATGCGGAGCAGGCCTGGAGCACGAGGTGCCCTGTGATAAAAAAATGGTTCTGGATACTCTTTTTCATCGCACTTCCCTTCCCTTGGATTTATCTGAAACTGACGGGACTCGACGAGCACTCCCTCCTGGTGGCAATTCTCTCGGGAACAGCCATTGTGTCGGCATCTTTCATACTCTCCTGGATCGCGGAGGTGGCCCAGAAGGATATCCCCCAGGCCCTCGCAATTGCTGCAGTGGCCCTCATTGCCGTGCTGCCGGAATATGCCGTGGACATGTATTTTGCATGGATGGCAGGGAAGGATCTCCATTACTGTCCCTATGCCCTCGCCAACATGACCGGGAGCAACCGCCTCCTTATCGGTGCAGGGTGGGCTTTTGTGATGCTCATATACTATTTAAAGACAAGAAAAAAAGAGATCGAGCTCACCAGGGAGCACACCCTTGAAATCAGCTGCCTTCTCATTGCTTCCCTCTATGCCCTCATCATCCCCTTGAAAGGCAACCTGTCCCCCATAGATGCCGTCTTCTTCATACTTCTCTTCTGCTTTTATATCTACCATGCCACGCGCTGCAAAGTGGTGGAGCCAGAGATAAGCGGTCCCCAGGAAGCTCTCGCTGACCTTGCTGATACCCCGAGGAAGCTTTCCCTCGCCGCCCTTTTTCTCTATGCGGGCTTTACCATCTTCATATCTGCGGCGCCTTTTGCGGAAAGCCTCATCCACACGGGCAAGATTTACGGGATTGACGAGTTCATCCTGGTCCAGTGGGTTGCCCCCCTCGCTTCCGAGTCGCCGGAGTTCATCGTGGCGGCCCTCTTCGCCTTCAACGGCCACCCCACGGCAGGCTTCGGATGCCTGGTATCCTCAAAGGTGAACCAGTGGACTCTCCTTGTGGGGATGCTCCCGCTGGTCTTTGCCATTTCCGCAGGCCATCCCGGCGCCATGCCTCTTGATGCCCGGCAGAGCGAGGAGATACTCCTTACGACCGCGCAGTCACTCTTTGCAATCGCTATAATCCTGAATCTCAGGTTCAGCATCTGGGAGGCCCTCATCCTTTTCGTGCTCTTCACGACGCAGCTCTTTATCCCCCATCCTTTTATCCGCCATATTTACTCGATTGCCTACCTCGTCCTCGCCATACTGATGGTGGTGCTGGACCGCAGCAAAAGGGAGAGCCTCAAGTTCTTCGACCCCAGGGTCTGCGGGCGGTGAACAGGGAGTATCTCCGGAAGGACAGAATAGTATCTCTATGAACGATTCACCAGACGAAAAGCTCAAGGAAAATATCCTGGCCCTCAAGCATGAGCGGAACGCCATTATCCTGGCCCATCTCTACCAGCGCCCCGAGGTTCAGGATATTGCCGACCACGTGGAGGACTCGCTGGGGCTTTCCCGCATAGCAGCCTCCACCACGGCGGATACCATAGTATTCTGCGGAGTGCATTTCATGGCCGAGACGGCGTCGCTTCTCAACCCCAAAAAAGCGGTGCTCCTTCCCGATCCTGATGCAGGCTGTCCCATGGCCGACATGATAACCGTAGAAAAGCTGCGGGCATTTAAGGAAGAGCACCCTGGCGCCCCTGTAGTCTGCTACATCAACTCCTCTGCCGAGGTCAAGGCCTTAAGCGACATCTGCTGCACCTCATCAAACGCCGCCGATATCGTGGAGAGTCTTGAGAATGAAGAGCTCCTCTTCATCCCTGACCAGTCACTGGGCGCCTGGGTTGCCTCAAAAACCAGGAAAAAAATCCATCTCTACCCGGGGTACTGCCTTACCCACCATCGCCTTTTTCCCGAGGACATAGAAAAGATGAAAACGCTCCATCCCCGCGCAGCGGTGATGGGCCACCCGGAGTGCACCGGGGAAGTGCTCAGGCTCTGCGATTTCGTGGGGAGCACCTCGGCGATGCTCAAATACGCCGCCACCTCTCCCCATGATGAATTCCTCGTGGGAACCGAAAGCGGCATCCTGCACCGCCTCCGGAAAGACAACCCCGGCAGGCAGTTCCATCTCCTCAGTGACAGACTGATATGTCCCAACATGAAGCTCATCACCCTGGAGAAGATCCTCTGGGCACTCCGCGCCATGGAGCCCCGGATCACTGTCCGGGAAGAAGTGAGGGAAAAAGCCCTTTCCACGATAAAAAAAATGCTCAATGCAAAAAGATAAAGACCACTCTGAAAAAAGGAGCTCTCACCATGTTCTTGAACAGCCAGGTGAAAAAATTTCTCAAGCACTCACTTGACGAAGATCTCGGGAGCGGAGACATTACCTGCGAACTCCTGATACCGGCCTCAAGCCGCGCAAAGGCGGAGATCTATTCCAAGGCGCGGGGGGTTCTGGCCGGCGTTGAACTGCCGGGCATGCTCTTCAGGCTCCTCGATGAGCACTGCATCTATCTGCCCCAGAAAGAGGACGGAGCACTTCTCTCTCCCGGCCAGCTGATCGCTTCAGTGGAGGGGAGCGCCCGGGCCATCCTGAGCGGCGAGAGAACATCCCTTAATTTCCTCCAGCACCTCTCGGGCATTGCCACCATCACCAGGACCATCACGGATATGCTGGGGAATACCTCTCTCTCCATCCTGGATACGCGGAAGACCATTCCCGGAATGAGAAGCCTGGAAAAGTACGCCGTCCGCGCAGGAGGAGGGAAAAACCACCGCATGGGCCTCTATGACGGGATAATGATAAAGAACAACCACTTGAAGTTCTCCTCCCTTGCCGGGGCCGTGACCAGGGCAAAGAGAGGAGCACCGCCCCTTATGAAGGTGGAAGTGGAGGTGGAAACCCTCGAGCAGGTGAGAGAAGCTCTTGAGGCCGGGGCCGAGATGATAATGCTTGACAACATGGATACCGCCCTTATGAAGGAAGCCTGCGCCCTCATCGCGGGAAGGGCTCTGATAGAAATCTCAGGGAACATCACCGAGGAGCGGCTCCCGCAGCTGAGAGAGCTTGCCATAGACTTCATCTCCATGGGAAGGCTTACTCATTCAGTGAAAGCCCTGGACATCTCCCTCAGAATCACGGAAGTCACCCCTTAAGGAGTACCGCTATGACCAGCGACGGGACAGGCGCCATAAGCCCGGGGCCCGTGAGGTTCTGGGGTGAGCGGATCCATTACTTCAAGGAAGTCACCTCTACCAACCTCCTGGCAAAGGATTATGCCTCCCGCGGAGAAGGCCACGGCTCCGTAATCCAGGCGGAAGCGCAGACTCAAGGATTAGGGAGGAGAATGAGAAAGTGGCACTCTCCTCCGGGTGGTCTCTGGTTTTCCCTTATCCTGAGGCCCCAGAGCCCTCCCAAGGGCCTGGCGCTCCTCTTTTCTCTCTGGATAATCGAGTTTCTCGAGGCGCAGTTTTCTCTGGGACTCCACCTTTACTGGCCCAACGACATATACTGCGAGGGCCGGAAAATGGGGGGAATCCTGCTTGAGGCCACTCACAACGGCGGGGCTCCCCTGTGGATTATTGCAGGAATAGGGATAAACATCAACAACAGCGGGGCAGGCATTCCTGCAGAGTGCGGCGCCACGTCACTTTCCTCCCATACCGGGGCGGTCCATCCCCTGAGGCCCTTCCTTGAAGACCTCCTGGTGCATCTGGAGTGGAATTTCGAGACTGCCCTTAAGAGAGGTTTTCCGGCTTTTCGTGATGCCATTGAGGATCACTGCCCCCTCCTCAAAAACATGGTGGAGATCCAGGAAATAAAGGGGGCACGGAAGGTAAAGGCACTCGGAATAGGCGACGAGGGCCAGCTGGTGATAGAAAACCGGAGCAAAGAGCGGGAGGAGATCTGGTCCTGCGAGAGGGTGAGACTCCTTGAAGGGCCTACTCAACCTTGATGACTTCGCTTGCCATTCTCTCGAGGCGCTCCATGAGCGCCCAGCCTATCCCCTCGCGGGAGATGCCCTCAACGAGGACCACCTTGGTGTTCTCCTTTTCAAAGGAACGCAGGCATGAGAAAAAATTCTTCGCGATAACTTCCAGGTTGCCCCGGGGGCCCATGACTCTCGTGCAGGGCTCATTGCCGATATGGGCGGCGCTGTTCTCCGTGATAAGGAGCCCCACCTGGCTTCCCTGGGGAAGGTTGGCGATGAGGGTTTTCATTCTCCTCAGCACTTTTTCCGATTCGCCCTCCACGAGGATAATTTTCATATCCCTGGATATCTTGTCGGCCTTCGAAAACCTGTCATCATCGGAGAGCATGGGGGCATACCCCAGAACTTTGGTAATCTGCTCATGGGTGATGAAACCGCTCCGCGTCAGCCTGAAAGGGCTTGTGGTGACGTCAATGATGGTGGACTCTATGCCCAGAACCTCCTCATCACTTCCCGTGACAATGGCATCTATTATCCCCCCGAGCTCATCGATCACATGGGCTACCGTAGTCGGTGAAAAACGGCCGGAGACATTTGCGCTTGTGGCCACCACCGGTACTTCGGCCTTCCTGAAGAGGGCGGATGCGAGCGAATTCCTGGGCACTCTTACTCCCACTTTCCTTGAGCCTGCCGTGATGAGATCGGGAACATTTTCGGCCTTTTCAAGAAGGAGCATAAGGGGGCCGGGAAGGAACTTGCGTGCAAGGGCCTGAGCCTCCTCCGGCACAGATTTCACATAAGGAGTCACCATCTCGAAGGCGGGAAGATGAAAGGCCATGGGGTTGAAGAATGACCGCCCCTTGGCCTGGAATACCTGTTTCACGCTCTCCAGGTTCCCGGCACTGACGCCGAGGCCATAGACTGTCTCAGTAGGGAAGGCTACAAGCCCCCCTCCTCTCAGGATGGCCGCCGCTTCTTCCAGATCCTGGTCATTCTGGCCTCTGCGGATCTCAAATATTCTGGTATCCATAGGCACCTCGCAGGCTCATGGCCCGTTCTTTTCCGCCTGAAGACTTTCCAGTTCTTCCATGAGGGCGGCAATGAGATGATTCTCTTTCACCTTGCGCACGATTTTTCCTCCACGAAAGAGGGCTCCTTCCCCTTTCCCTCCGGCAATCCCTATATCGGCCTGTCGGGCTTCGCCGGGTCCGTTCACCACACACCCCATCACTGCTATCTTTACCTCCATGGGGGCCATGGCATGAAGGCGCTCTTCAAGATCCCTCACAAGGCGGGGAATGTCTATCTGTGTCCTGCCGCAGGTTGGGCACGAGACAATGGTGGCCCCCCGCTTCCTGAGCCCCAGCGCTTTCAGGATCTCATAGGCCACCTTCACCTCGTCGAGGGGGGTAGAGGTAAGGGAGACCCTTACCGTGTCGCCAATACCCCTCATAAGAAGTGACCCTATCCCCAGAGCCGATCTCACCAACCCCGCCATGGCGGCCCCGGCTTCAGTGACGCCGATATGAAAGGGATAGGGGGACCTTTGGGCCAGCAGTTCATGGACCTCGAGAAGGAGGGCGATGTCAAAACACTTCACCGAGATGACGATCTCGGTGAAGTCAAGGGCTTCAAGCCTTTTCACCTCCAGGAGGGCGCTTTCGGCAAGGGCTTCTGCCGTAATTCCCCCATGCTTCCTTATCAGGGCCTTCTCAAGAGAGCCCTCATTGACGCCTATCCTTATGGGGACCCCACGCTCACGGGCCCGCTTCACTATCCCGGCCAGATGCTCCTTGTGGGGGAAATTGCCGGGGTTCAGGCGGAGCTTGTGGACTCCCCGCTCGAGAGCCTCAAGGGCAAGGCGCCAGTCAAAATGGATATCGGCCACCACAGGGATGGACGAGCGGGATATGATTTCCCCCAGAGCCCTGGCCGCTTTCATATCCGGCACTGCCACCCTTACCAGCTCACAGCCTTCTGCGGCAAGACTGTGGATCTGGTCCAGAGTAGCCTCCACTTCGTGGGTGGGAGTCTTGGTCATTGACTGGACAAGCACCGGCGCCCCCCCGCCGATGGGTACGCCCCTCACATAGACCGTGCGGCTCTCTCTTCTTTTTTCCATGACGGAAGGTCCCCCTTCGCTCTCTCACGGCGCCTGGAGGTTACTTAAAGAAACTCACGCCCTGGATAATTCTGATTATGTCATTGTAGGTGAAAAAAAGCACCACCATGATGAGAATGATAAAGCCCACGAGGTGAACGTACCCCTCTTTCTCCTGGTTGAAAGGCTTGTTCCTGATGCCGCTGATGATGAGGATCAGGACCCTCGAGCCGTCAAGGGCAGGGAAGGGAATGAGGTTGAAACAGCCGATGAGGACATTTATCATGCCGAGAAAATAGAGGAGGAAGCTGAACCCCTTGCGGTACATCTCGAAGAACATCTGCCCTATCCCCACGGGTCCCGCCGAGCCCTCCGTCACTTCCTTGGCCTTCATCTTGCCCTTGAAGATGAGGTAGAAGGCATAGAAAGGGGCCACGGTAAAGCGAGCCATCTGGTCCACGCTGTCGGTGATGACGGTGCCGAAGGGCTTCCTCTCAAAACGCATGTCAATCGCCTTCGTATCAGGGGAAAAGCCGATGATGCCGATTTTTTCCTTGGTGCCGGGCATAAGGATCGTCGTGACGGTCCTGGTGAAGGTCATTTTCGAAGGCCCCTCGCCCCTCTCAATCTCAATGCTTATCTCCTTTTCCGGGTTCTTGTGGATGGTGTCAATCATCTCGTAGGCATCCTTCACCTTCTGCCCGTTGATGGCTACGATATAGTCGCCAGGCTCGAGACCGATCTTCTGGGCAGGCGACCCCTCGAGGATCTTGCCCACCTTGGGTTTCAGGTATATCTCTCCCACGCCGTATACAAGCCCGACCGTCAGGAAAATAAAAAGGGCGGTGATATAGTTCATGAGGGGGCCTGAAGCCACGATCTTCACCCGCTCCCAGACCGTCTTGTTCTGGAAGTTCCCCGTGTCTTCCGGGTTATCGCAGGGCGTATCCTCGCCCTCCATCCTCACATAGCCTCCCACGGGGAAAAGCCTGAGGGCATACTCCGTCTCCCCTCTTTTCCTGGAGAAAAGGCACGGCCCGAACCCGAGGGCAAACTCATGGACCTTCACTCCCACCCTTTTCGCCATGATGAAGTGACCCAGTTCATGAATGAATATGATAAAGCCGAAGCTCAATATCACCACAAGGAGGCCGACCCAGTTTGCAAGAAGCCAGTGGACTATCGTCACGTCATACACCCCTTTCAGGAATTACTACGATTGTAACAGAAAAACGGAAATTATGCAAATAGCCTAAGGGAGTTTTTTGGCCACGCCGAGGGCCTCCTGCCGGGCCTGCCTGTCGGCTTCGATGATATCCTCGAGGCCGGGCTCTCTCACCGGGGCATGCCTTTCCATGGTGCGCTCGATAATGACCGGGATATGGGTGAAAGAGATAAGGCCCTTGAGGAAAAGCTCCACGGCCACTTCATTTGCCCCGTTGAGCGCCACCGGGAGCGTGCCCCCCTCCCTGAGAGCGTCATAGGCAAGCGAGAGGCACCTGAAGTTCTTCAGGTCGGGCTCCTCAAAGGTGAGCTTCCCGATCTGGGCAAGGTTGAGCTTCTGCCACCTCATGGGCATTCCCTCGGGATAGCCCAGGGCATACTGAATGGGGAGCCTCATATCAGGCGGCGAGAGCTGCGCAAGCACCGAGCCGTCGCAGAACTCAACGAGGGAATGGATGATGCTCTGGGGATGGATCACCACCTCAATCTTTTCAATGGGCACGGAAAAAAGATGAAAGGCCTCAATGACTTCAAAGCCCTTGTTCATGAGCGTCGCGGAATCGACGGTGATCTTGCTCCCCATCATCCATGTGGGATGGGCAAGGGCCATTTCCCTTGTGACATTCCTGAGCTGCCTCGCGGTGAAGCCCCTGAACGGCCCGCCTGACGAGGTAAGCAGTATTCTTGCCACCTCGCGCCCCTGCGCCCGGAGGCACTGAAAAATGGCAGAATGCTCGCTGTCCACGGGGATGAGCGTCACTCCTCTTTCCCTGACCCTTTCCATCACAAGACTTCCTGCTGCTACGAGTGCCTCCTTGGTGGCAAGGGCAAGGGTATGACCTGCCTCTATGGCGGCAAGGGTGGGTCGGAGCCCCGCGATGCCCACGGCAGCCACAAGGACTACGTCATTTTCAGGGAGGCCCGCTATTCTTGCCACTCCCTCGTCGCCCGACGATATCCTTAGCGCCGAAAGCCCCGGGCATGCCACAAGGCGGGACCATGCCTCTCTCTCCACAATGGCTGCCTCGGGAGGGTGGAAGCGCTCAAGCTGGTCCCTGAGGGTCTGCCAGCTTTTCTGCGCGGCAAGGCCGGCCACGGCGAATTTTTCACTGAAGTGACCGATTACCTCGAGGGCCTGCCTGCCAATGGAGCCCGTTGAACCTATGATGCTGACCTTTTTTTGCATGAAACCCCGCTTCTTATCCGCAGGTCTCTTTGATAAGCCTCTCTCAGAGGAAATGCACGAAGTACTTGAAATAGAGGTACGCCACCGGAGAGGTGATGAAAAGGGAGTCAAACCTGTCCAGGATCCCCCCGTGGCCGGCCACGATGTCGCCCGAATCCTTCACGGAAACATCCCTCTTGAGCGTCGATTCCCACAGGTCGCCGAGCATGGCAAAGATGCTTATCACAATGCTCAGCACGATACAGTGAAAGAGGGGTATGCCGGAGAAAAATCCCCAGGTGCCCGAGAAAAGAAGGGCAATGATGATGCCTCCTATGGCGCCTTCTATGGTCTTGCCGGGGCTTATCGAGGGGCAGAGCTTGTGGCGCCCCAGGAACTTGCCCACGAAAAAGCTCCCGATATCGGTAAAGGAGGTGGCAAAGACAAGGAATACCACGTAGAGGGCGCCGCGCTCTATGTGGTATGGCCCCAGCATCGCCGGCTCATCCATTCCCCTCAGGTGGATGATGAAAGAGAAAAGCCACCCGATGTAAAGATATCCAAGAAGGGTGACGCCGGCATCGAGAAATGACGAGACATGGGATTCCTTGCGGAAGATAAAAATGAAGAGCGTATAGATTATCAGCACAGTGAGCACCACAAGGGACTTTTCCTCGTTGAGGAAAAAGGCGGTGAAATAGAGGATGATCCCGCAGAGAAGGCCCGTAATCTTGGATGGCCTTATCCCCTTGCGGTACGCAAGGTTATAGAACTCGTTAAGGCCAAGGATCCCGATGATGAGCACTTCAAGGGCCATTGCCCAGGTGCCCATCATCACCAGCAGAAAAGAGCCCACTATGAGAAAAGCGCCTACGATTATCCTCTTTAAAAACATCAGCCGTTCAAAGCCTCGATGAAGAAGTCTTGCAGGGGTGAGCCTGCACCGTCGAACCGCCGAACCGCCTCTCCCGTTTCTGGTAATCCAGTATCGCCGTAAGGAGCTCACGGGGGGTGAATTCCGGCCAGTAGCTTGAGGTGAACCAGAGCTCAGAATAGGCAATCTGCCAGAGCAGAAAATTGCTTACGCGCATCTCGCCGCTCGTTCTGATGAGCAGGTCTGGATCGGGAAGGCCCGCCGTGAGGAGATACCGTGAGAAGAGCTCCTCTGTGACTTCGGAAGCCCTTACGGCCCCAAGGGAGAGGTCCCTGGAAAGGGCAAGGGCTGCCTTCATGATCTCTGAGCGGGAGCCGTAGTTCACGGCAAGATTCAGCACAAGCCTGTCGTTGCCCCTCGTGAGCTCTTCCGTCTTGCTGAACTCGTCGCTGAGGGACGGCGGGAGTTCATCAATGTTTCCAATTATCCTGAACCTTACTCCGTTCTTCTGAAGATGGTTCCTTTCTTTCCTGCTGTAGTATTCAAAAAGGGAGAGAAGGACCCCTACCTCGTCTTCGGACCTTTTCCAGTTTTCACAGGAGAAGGCATAGGCCGTGAGCACGCCGATCCCGAGCTTCACGAATGTTTCCACGATTGTCTTGAAGACCTTCGCCCCTGCGCGGTGGCCCATGAGGGGGGGGAGGCTGCGGGATTTCGCCCATCGCCGGTTGCCATCCATGATGATGGCAATATGGCGGGGCATGGCGGTTCTGTCAAGCTTTTCCAGTAATGCCTCGAAAGAGAGCTCTCTGCCATGAAGCGTTTTCACTGCCATCTATTCGTAATCCTCATAGGCGACAAGCACCACGAGCCCCTCTTCTTCTTCGCGCTCTGCGATTATCCTGAGCCATCCCTTGCCGAATGCTGCCCTGGGGGGCTTTACCACGATTATTCTGTAGGGGTAAAGGGAGCGCTCGCGGAGCAGTTTCATGCCTTCAGTATAAGAAAAGCCGATAACGCTCAAATCTCCATTATCTCTCTCTCTTTATGGGAAGCCATCTCATCAAAATCCTTGATGTACTTGTCGGTGATCTTCTGCACTTTTTCCGTGGTCTTCCTTGCCTCGTCCTCAGAGGCGGTGCCGGCCTTTTCAAGCTTCTTCAGGTCGTCGTTCACCTCGCGCCTTATATTGCGGAGCGACACCTTTCCTTCCTCTGACTTCTTCTTGACGACCTTGACAAGGTCTTTCCTCCTCTCTTCGGTGAGGGGAGGGATGGCGAGGCGGATGGCATTGCCGTCATTGACGGGATGAATGCCTATATCGGATTTCAGGATTGCCTTTTCTATGGCACCAAGGAGAGTCTTGTCCCATGGCTGTATCACCATGCTCCTTGCATCGGGCACTGCAATGTTTGCAAGCTGGTTGAGCGGCATGGGCGAGCCGTAGGCATCGGCCTGGATCCTGTCAAGGAGCGCCGGCGTGGCCCTTCCCGTCCTGATGCCTGAAAGGTCCTTCTTGAACACCTCAATAGACTTCTGCATTTTTTCTTCCATCGTTTTCAACAGAGCCGGATCTATCACAATTATCCCTCCTTCACCAATGTGCCCATCTTTTCACCTGTGAGCAGCCTCTTCACGGAGCCGTACTCCCTGATGTTAAAGACATAAATGGGAAGCTTGTTGTCCATGCAGAGAGAGACAGCCGTCGAATCCATCACCTTGAGGCCCCTCTGGAGCACTTCCAGGTAGGTGACCTCTTCAAATTTTTCAGCATCATCATATTTATGGGGGTCCTTGTCATAGACCCCGTCAACAAGCGTCGCTTTAAGGATGGCCTGCGCACCGATCTCAAGCGCCCTGAGTGCTGCCGTAGTATCGGTGGTAAAATAGGGGTTTCCCGTGCCGCCGGCAAATATCACCACGCGGCCCTTCTCAAGGTGCCTGAGTGCCCTCCTCAGGATAAAGGGCTCTGCCACCTGCTTCATCTCAATGGCTGACTGGATTCTTGTCGTGACCCGGTTCTTCTCAAGGGCCTCCTGGAGTGCAAGAGCATTGATAACCGTGGCAATCATGCCTATGGTATCGGCAGTGGTGCGGGCCATGTCGCCTGCCTCCCTCCCGCGCCAGAAGTTTCCCCCGCCTATCACCACGGCGATTCTTACCCCCAGCTCCACCACGCCCTGCACTTCCCTGGCAATCTGCCCGATAGTGTCCTTGTCAAGGCCGAACCCTTTCGTGCCGCAGAAGGCCTCACCGCTGAGCTTTAACAGTATGGTGTGAAAACGAGATTCCATGCTACTCTCCAAGAACATACCTGACGAAGCGGTTTACCGAGATGTTTTCGCCGAGCTTTGCAATCACATCCTGGATAAGATCGGATATCTTCCTGTCCTCGTCACGGATATATGCCTGCTCAAGCAGGCATACAGTCCTGAAGAACTTTTCCAGCTTTCCTTCCACCACTCTTTCCAGGATGTTTGCGGGCTTGCCTTCGTCCTGAGCCACTTTCTTGATGACTTCCTTCTGCTTCTCAATGACATCCGGAGGGATCCTGTCCCGGGAGATGTACTGGGGCCCCTGGGCGGCTATCTGGAGAGCAATCTCCTTGGCCAGGTTACCGAAGAGCTCGTTTCGTGCCACGAAATCGGTCTCACAGTTTATCTCAAGTAAAACTCCTATCTTGTTCATGTGGACATAGGCTTCGATCTTGCCCTCCTTGGTGACTCTGTCCTTCTTCTTCTCAGCCTTCTCAATGCCTTTCTGCCTGAGTATCTCCTGGGCCTTTTCCATGTCGCCCCCTGCCTTCACCAGGGCGTTGCGGCACTCCATGACTCCTGCCCCGCTCTTTTCCCGTAATTCCTTTACTGCTTCAGTTGATATCGCTGTCATTGCTTCTCCTCCTTATATGAATGGAACCTGCCGTCGGCTTCCAGGCGCTCCTATGCCACCGGCTCTTCCTCTGGTGTCACTATCTGGGCTTCCGATGAAGCCACTTCCCCGGGCTCTCCCTCTGCCGAGGGCTCGGCCCCCTCTTCCTCCTGTACTCTCAAGGCTTCAATCTCGGCCTTTGCTTCCATCACCGCGTCGGCGATCTTGCTGCACAGCAGCTTTACCGCCCTGATAGCATCATCATTACCTGGTATGGGATAATCTATCTCATCAGGATCACAGTTCGTGTCCACGATTCCCACGATGGGAATTTTAAGCTTTCTTGCCTCGGCCACTGCAATCCGCTCTTTCCTCGGGTCAATAATGAAGAGAGCGCCGGGGGGATCTTCCATATGCTTGATGCCGCCAAGAAATTTCTCAAGCTTCTTCATCTCGTCCATCTTTCGCTTGACTTCTTTCTTCGGGAGCACCTCGAAGAGGCCTTCCTCTCTCTCCCTCTCAAGCTCCTTGAGCCTGTTGATCCTGTTCTTTATGGTCTTGAAATTGGTAAGCATGCCCCCCAGCCAGCGCTGGTTCACGAAAAACATGCCGCACCGCGAGGCATCCTCAAAAACGGCCTCCTGGGCCTGCTTCTTTGTCCCCACGAAGAGAATGGACTTCCCTCCCTTGATCACTTCCTGGATAAAATTGTAGGCCTCCTTGACCTTTACCACCGTCTTCTGGAGATCGATGATGTAGATGCCGTTGCGCTCGGTAAAGATATACCGGGCCATCTTGGGATTCCATCGCCTTGTCTGGTGCCCGAAGTGCACCCCTGCCTCAAGCAGTTGCTTCATTGAAATAATTGCCATTTTTTTCTCCTCTTTTCTGGTTTTGGTGCCTCCGCTCCGTCCCCCCGTGCCGCCCCGGGGAAGTGCTCCCAAGGGACCCGGACACGTATCAGAAGCGTGTGAAATTACCCCCTGCCGCTCCTTCAGGAAGAATGGCATCAAGGGATTTTAGACTGTCATTACCTCCCTGCTCTTCTCACCTCCTTCCTCATGGGCTCTCTCTTTATTCCTGCAGTGTTGCTTGAATAAACGTCACTATTTCTCCCTGGCGGCGAAAAATCCTCTCTACAGGATATACCTGCTCAGATCCTTGTCTTTCACTATGTCCTGAAGCTCATGGCGGACATACTCGCCGTCAATGGAGATTTTATCTCCCCCGTGCTCTGACGCGCTGAAGCTCAGGTTTTCCAGGAGCTTCTCCATGATCGTGTGAAGCCTTCTCGCGCCTATGTTCTCCGTCTGCTCGTTCACCTGCTCCGAGAGCCTGGCGATTTCATCGATTCCTTCATTGGTAAAGTCCACTTCCACGCCCTCTGTCAACAGGAGCTCCCTGTACTGCCTCACGAGGGCGTTCCTGGGCTCCGTGAGAATCTTGACAAAATCCTCTCTCGTGAGGCTCTTGAGCTCAACCCTTATGGGGAAACGGCCCTGGAGCTCCGGGATCAGATCGGAGGGCTTGCTCACGTGAAAAGCTCCCGCCGCGATAAACAGGATGTGATCGGTCTTCACTGGCCCATACTTGGTGTTCACCGTTGAGCCTTCCACGATGGGGAGAATATCGCGCTGCACCCCCTCCCTTGAGACATCGGGGCCGTATCCCTTCTCTCTTCCCGCGATCTTGTCAAGCTCGTCGAGGAAGATTATGCCGTGGCGCTCGACCTTCGAGATGGCCTCCCTCTTCACCTCTTCCATGTCAATGAGCCTCTGCGCCTCCTCAAAGGCAAGGATCTTCTTGGCGTCGGCCACCGTGACCGTCCTTTTCTTTTTCCGCTTGGGCAGGAGGCCCCCCAGGATGTCCTGGAAATTCACCCCCATCTCTTCCATGCCCGAGCCGGAAAAGACCTCTATCACCGAGGGAATGCCTTCCTCAATCTCTATCTCTATGGTCACCTCGTCAAGCTCCCCCGATTCGAGGCGGTCCTTGAGGCTGCCTCTCTCTTGTTCGAACTCTTCGCCGCGGTCTTCTGCCTGGTGGGTGTTCTGACCGGGCGAAGGGATGCCCATGCCGCCGAGAAGCACCGAGAGAGGCGACGTGCCTTGCTCCTTTTTAAAGCGCGGCTTCATGATGTTGAGAATCCTCTCCGTAGCGAGCTCTTTCGCCCTCTCTTCAACAGCAAGCCGCCGCTCTCTTTCTACCATGCGCACCGAAGCCTCGACAAGGTCCCGTATCATAGATTCCACATCGCGTCCCACATATCCGACCTCGGTGTACTTGGTCGCCTCAATCTTGATGAAGGGGGCCTGCGTAAGGCGGGCAAGCCTCCTCGCAATCTCCGTTTTCCCTACGCCCGTGGGCCCTATCATGAGGATATTCTTGGGTATCACTTCATCTCTCAGGTCTTCAGGGAGCCTTTCCCTCCTGTAGCGGTTTCTCAGCGCAATGGCCACCGACCGCTTCGCTTCCTGCTGGCCTATGATGAACTTATCGAGTTCCTCCACTATTATCCGGGGTGTCAATTCTTCCACGACCCTGTTCCTCCTTGCTCCGGTTAAAGAGAATCTTTTTTATCTCCTTTTTCTCCAGTAAGACTTTCGCCCCGCTCGGCGTCATGAACTGGAGCCCCCCCTTGAGGGAGAGAAAGCCCTTCAGCTTCTTGTCTTTTTTGGTAATCATGGTGTCAAGCCCGGAAGCCTCCCCAATCTCAATTGAGCTGATGTCACCTACCAGGCACTTGACGCTCTTGTCAGGCGCCTCCATGGTGATGTCGCCTTCCAGCACTTTGCCCCACACGGTCCGCCCGTCGGCAAGAACGAGGACATCAACTTCCTTGAGGGCTGCTCCCTCTTTCTTCTCCACAAGGAGCTCGTCGGTAATCCTGGACTGCTCGTCGGTGATGCGGGGGATGGGGAATCCTGCCGAATACTCCAGCAGGTTCGCCTGGAAACGGGCGCCGTCAACCTGATCAGGCCAGAGAAGGGGCTTGAGGATGACACGACCTTTCCCTTCTTCCCTGATTGCCGATATGGCGGCAGGCTTTATCAGCTCTGTCTTGAGAAGGGCCTTGACGGCTCCCCCTGAGTTCACGGCGCTGTAATTTCCCTCGCTTACCTTCATCACAAAAACCACGGCTCCCGTCACCCCCGACAGCACGGGGTGCTCGCCGAAAGGCTGGCCCAGTATGGCGATTCCCGGATGCTTCCTGCCTCCGTATTCACCGTCCATCTTCTTGCTCATTGCCGCAGCCGTGATGGGCAGCTCCTCCATCCCGAAATATTTTGCAAGGCGGGAGTCATAAAACCATACGGTGCCCCCCTCGTCGCGGACCCATTTCATGAGCACATCACCGAGCTCGGCCGTCATTTTCTCGGGCATGACCTGGATCACCAGTATCTTTGCCATGGCGGGCTCTCTGGCAAGGCGGCTGATATCGGCCACGTTCCTGTCCATGACCACGAAGACGCCGCACTCCTTCTGGGAGTGGAGCTTTTTCTTCAGCGAGTCAGGAAGCTGGGCCCATGCCCTTCCGGCGGAAAAGAGTGCCAGCACCATCAGTATGCCGAGCAGTGTCGTGCCTCTTTTAATCATTTCATTCCTCTGCCTCCGTAAGTGATTTTATGCCACGGGAAGGGTGAAAAAGAACCGCGAGCCCTTTCCCTGGGTGCTCTCAACCCATACCTTCCCGCCCTGGGCCTCGGCAAGAATCTTGGTGATGTAAAGGCCCAGGCCTGTCCCGGCAATCCTCCTGGTCATCGAGCTGTCAACGCGGTGGTAGCGCTCAAAGACATTCTGAAGCTCATGCTCGGGGATGCCAATGCCCTCATCTTCAGCACAGACCCTTACAAAGCCGTCGTCAACGGCAAGACTGAGAGCGACATGCCCTCCCTGGGGAGAATACTTGATTGCATTGCTCACAAGATTGTTCAGAATCTGCTCGACCTGGTCAATGTCGGCACGGACATAAGGCATGTTCTGGCCGCCGTCAATAGTGATGGCATGCTTGGAAGTATTCATCTGGTAAAGATCCTTGACCTTCTTCAGAAGGATCAGCACGTTGAAATTCTCAGAACGGGTGATAAGCTTTCCCACTTCCATCTTGGTGAGGTTCAGAAGGTTCTCAAGGAGCCTGGTGAGCCTGTCAATCTCAGAGTTTATTATCATGAAAAACTCTTTCTGCGTATCCTTGTCAAATTTTCCCCCATGCTTGATGAGGGTCATGGCATAGCCCTTGATGGCGGCAAGGGGCGTCCTGAGGTCATGGGCCACGCTCGCAATGAAATCAGACTTCATCTGCTGGAGCATCTTCTCTTCCGTCACATCGCGGAATACTATCACCTCGCCGGTGAGATCGCTCTCCACGGAGAGAAGCGAGTGGGTGGCTTCTATGTACTTTTCCTCGCCGTTCTTCGTGACTATGCTCCCCTTGTTCTTGATGCCCCTGGACATGGACTCTTCAGACCTCAGCATCTGGATGAGGGGGCAGTTTGACTCGCACTGGTCGATTCCCGAGTGATCCTTGCCATGGAATAAATCGGGGCAGGATTTCCCGATCATTTCCTCTTCACTCCAGCCCGAGATGGTGAGGGCGGCTTCGTTACAGGCCGTTATCTCCCTCTTCCAGTTGAGGGTTATCACGCCGTCGCCCATACTGTTCAGAATAGCCTGCATCTTGTTCTTCTCCAGGATGGCATTGCTGTAGAGAGTGATATTCTGGATGCCCAGGGCCATCTGGTCTGCAAGGAAAAGGAGCAGCTTCTTTTCTTCGGCACGGTATTGATAGGAACGGTAATTGCCGAGCATGATCACGCCGGCGATTCCCTCCTGCATCTCCAGAGGGGCCACTATGATCGACTCTATCTGCATCCTGGAGAGAAAGGAGACTTCTTCGGGAACTGTCGGATAGGCGAAGACCTTTTTTCCCTTGAGCACTTTCTCGAATATCCCTGAAAGGGCGCCGCTGTGCCAGTTCATCTTGAACTCATGGCTCAGGCCATGGGCAGCTCTGAGCATGAGGTGCGTGCTTCCCTCGACCATGATCACGCAGCAGAACTCCTGCCCCATCAATTCGGCAGCGAGCTTCACCGTGCGGTCGAGCTTCTCCTGGACCGGGTCTCCCGAGATGATGGAGGTGATGATCTGGTGGATGGAGGAGAGCTCTCTCGCCCTGGTGGTGCTCTCCTGGTAGAGGCGCGCGTTTTCAATGGCGCCTGAAATCTGGTGCGTGAGGGCCGAGATCATGTGGAGCTCGTCGTCCCTGAGCTTGCCCCCGCCGCAGGTGAGGGTAAGAACGCCCATGGTCTTCTCCTTGGCCACCAGAGGCCAGATATACATGGCCTTCACCCTGGGGTCAACGCCGATGTCCCTGAGAGAGGCCAGCTCCTCCTGCTCCTCGAGAAAGAGGGGCTTTTTCTTCTGGAGGAGGCTCCGCATGACTTTGGGAGGGATATCCTCTATGCGGATCTCGAAAAAGCGCTCCTGGGCCTTCTTCATCCCCCTGCTCGCGGCGAGCTCAAAGACGCCTTTCTCTTCGTTTGAGAGGAACAGGTAGATGGCTCCCAGAGGGGTGCTCAGGATCTTCATGAGCTTCCTGAGGGCTTCGTCCAGAATGGTGTTCAAGTCCAGGGTGCTTGCAATGGTCTTTGAGATCTCGTAGAGCGTGGAAAGCTGGTTGTTTGCCTGCTGGAGCTGCCCGAGGGACTCACTCAGGCTCACATTGGCCGATTCAAGCTCCTCGCCTTTCTTCATAAGCTGGACCCGGTTCTTTTCGAGCAGATCGTTCTTATCGCGCATCTGGCTGATATAGTCCCTGATCTTCTCGGCGAGCTGGGCATTCTCTATGGCAAGCGCAGCCCTTGATGATATCATGACAAGGGTCTTGATGTCATCGTCAGAGAAAGCCCTTTCCCGGTGCTTGGTGCCTACGTTGATAACGCCGAGCTTCTTGTTTTTCACCATGAGGGGAACGCAGAGGAGCGATTTGAGCTCTTTCTGGCCGTCGGGCGAGGGGATGAAAACGGGGTCGTTGCTGGTGTCCCTTATACTGTAAGGCTTTCCATGCTTTATGACCCATCCCGCCACGCCTTCCCCCACTTTCATGCGGGGGACGCCGAAGGGCTTCCCGTCCTGGCTCCACGAGGCTCTCACATAAATCTCCGATTCGTCTTCCGTGAGCAGCATGATCTGCACTCTTTCCGCTTCAAGCAGGCGCGCCACGGTTTTGATTATCATGTCAAGGGCATCCTGGATATGGGCCGTCGTGTCCATGATATTTGATACCCGGTAAAGGGAGGCAAGCGCTTCAAGGCGCTTTTCATATCTGCCTGCGCTGAGGTACTTGTGGAGAACAGAGGAGATGTGAAGACCAAGGATGCGGTAGAACCCTTCACGGTTGTGGCCCATGAACTCCTCGGAGGGCATCTCAAGATACATGGTGCCCAGGACTTCCTCGGGGACCCGCAGGGGGACACAGACAGAGGGGCGCATTTTGACAAGCTTCTTGTGCTTGCAGGAGACCTTGTGGGGCATGATGATCACGGGCGCCATGGTCTTTATGGCAGTGCACTTATCCAGATGAGGCATTGAACAGAGGCGCTCCCTCTCTTTCCTGGGGGCATCCCTCAGTTCTATTATGCATTCGCTCACCGCCAGCATCTTGGCCACTGCCCTTTCGAGGTGGCGCACGAACTCGTCCCTGGACTTCACCTCGGCGGTGAAATCCATGATCTTCGTAATGGTCTCGTACTCCCTGGTCTGCCGGTCCTTTTCCTTGAACTCGAGCGCTCTCTTGATGCTCTGGGCGCTTTTCGAGCATACGATCGAGAAGAGCTGGATCATTCTCTCGTCAAACTTGTCGGGTTCCTCGGAGATGATGCTCACGACGCCGAGGAAGTCGCCCCTGAGGATCAAGGGCATGGCCATCAGGGACTCTTTGCTGCCGTCAGTCTTGAGGAGCCTGCCCACCCGGTGATCTGAGGCGATATCAGTGATCACAAGAGGCGCGCGCTCTTTGGCGACCCACCCTTCCACGCCATCGCCGTAGGGAAGGCTGTGCGTTTTAAAGCTCATCATGCCGAGGCCGGAGTATGCCTCAAGCTCAAGGCGGCCGGCATCGGGGTAGAAGACCATAAGGTAGCAGGAAGGCACATCCATTGTCTCGGCAATTATCCTGGTAATCTCCGGGAGCATGGCAGCAGAATCAAGAGTGGAGAGAATGTTCAGGTACTCCTCGGTGATGAGATATACCTTTTTTCTCAACTCGAGCTCTTTGTATTCTCTGAGCTTGCCTGCATCATCAGGGGTTGATGCCATGGTGTGCGCCCCTTTTAGAGTTTTTCTCCCATGAATCCCCATGTATAGGCTTTTTTGAGCTTAACCTGCACTATTTCGCCAATCAAATCGGGAGTTCCTTCAAAATTTACCACCTTATTTCTCCTCGTTCTCCCGGTAAGGACCGATTTTTTTTTCCTGGAGATGCTCTCCACAAGCACTTCCTCATGGGCTCCCTCATGGGTCATGTTTTTGAGGAGAGAGATATCATTCTGCTTCCCTACAAGCTCATGGAGCCTTTCCATCCTCACCGGCGGGGGAACGGCATCCTTCATTTTCACTGCAGCGGTCCCCTCCCTTTCTGAATAGGCGAACATAAAGGCGCTGTCAAAGGCCATTTCCTCAACAAAGGCAAGAGTGTTCCTGAAATGCCCCTCCTCCTCGCCGGGGAATCCCACGATGATATCGGTGGTGAGGCTGAGGCCGGGAATGGCCCCGCGCAGGCTCGCCACGAGGTCTCTGTACATAGCGGTTGTATAGGTTCTTCCCATACGCCTCAGGACCTTGTCATCGCCTGACTGCAGGGGGAGGTGGAGGACCTCGCATACCTTGTCCAAAGACGCGAGCTTTTCTATGAGACCGGCGGAAAAATTTGCCGGGTGAGGCGAGGTGAAGCGTATTCGGGAAAGGCCCTCCAGGCGGTTCACTTCCTCGAGCAGGCCTGCAAAGCCTATGCCTGAAGGGAGATCACTGCCGTATGCATTCACATTCTGCCCCAAGAGCGTCACTTCCTTGCCCCCCGCGGCGGCAAACTCCTTGACCTCCCCTATTATTGCAGAGGGCTCGCGGCTTGTCATGGCACCCCTCACCCTCGGAACAATGCAGAAGGTGCAGTGGCAGTTGCACCCCTCACTGACAGGTATCCAGGCGGAGAAAGCATTCGAGCGCAGGGGGCGGAGGGACTCGAAATCCATCGCCCTCATCTCGCAGGCATTGTAGCGCAATCCCGTCGTTCTCACGTAATCTATGGCCTGGGGAAGCCTGTCAAGATTTCGCGTGCCGAGGACCACGTCCACGTGGGCAAAGCGCCTGAGAAGCGATTCACCATCCTTCTGCGCCAGGCACCCCGTCACGATAATGAGGGGGTCCAGGATGCCTCCCTTGAGGCGCTTGTAATGGCCAAGCCTCCCATAGACCTTCTCATCGGCGTTGTTTCTCACAGAGCAGGTGTTGAGCACGATGAGGTGCGCCTCTTCGGCTGCCCCGGCGGGAGCATACCCCATGGAGTGGAGGAGCGCCGCAAGCACTTCCGAGTCATATTCATTTTTCTGGCAGCCATAGGTCTTGAGGTAATAGCGCAGCCCATCCATCAAAGGTTCTGTCCCTGCTTTTTATCCAGATAGAGCACTGCGCTCCGGAGCTGGGTGTCATCCTTTCTTCCCACCTGCTTGGGCTCCATCGTGACGGTCACGTCGGGGGCGATACCCTTTTTGTCAATATTGCGCCCCTTGGGAGTATAGTAATGAGCCGTCGTGATCTTGAAGGCGCCGCCGCCCGGAATTGGGAGAATCTGCTGCACCGATCCCTTTCCGTAAGTCTTGGTGCCCATGAGAATGCCCAGGCCGTCATCCTGGATGGCTCCCGCCGTTATCTCCGAGGCGCTCGCAGAGAATTTGTTGACCAGGACCAGAAGCGGCAGGGAAACGCGCTGTGAGCCGTCAGAGCGGTAGGCGTTCTTCGCCCCGGTCCTTCCCATCACGGAGACCACTACTCCTCCCGGCTCGACAAACTTGCTGCACACCTTCACCGCCGCGTCAATATAGCCTCCCCCGTTATTGCGCAGGTCCACGATAAGGCCTTTCACCTTTTTCTCCTCAAGCTTGTTGAGGGCTTTGGCAAACTCATCTCCCGTGTCCTCGCCGAAGGTCCTGATCCTGATATAGCCGTATTTTCCCTGGAGCACCTTGCAAGAGACGGAGTGGATCTTGATATTTTCCCTCTGGAGGGAGAATTTCAGAAGCTGCTTCACTCCCGGCCTCTTGATGGTGAGCACCACGGTCGTGCCGATAGGTCCCCGCATTTTGCTCACCGCCATGTCAAGTGCCATGCCCTTTGTGCTCACGCCGTCGACAAAAACAATGGCATCCTGGGACTGAAGGCCTGCCTTGAAGGCCGGCGTCCCCTCAATGGGCTCAAATACCGTGAGAGCGTTGTTGTGCTCCTTGTCGAGCTCGACATAGATGCCTATTCCGCCGAACGAGACAGACTGCATCTGCTCCATAAGCGTGGTATATTCCTTGGGAGTCATGATAATGGTGTAAGGGTCGTTGAGGCCAAGAAGGATTCCCTGGATGGCGGCATACCAGAGCAGGTCATTGTTCATCGGGGGGCTGAACTTCTCTATCTCCTTCTCAAGTGAATTGAAGCTTGTCACCTTGAAAGATGTGGAGGGAGCTGCCTTTGCAGTCTTTAAAAGCCTGTTCACCTCTTTTTCGCAGCTCTTCTGGAGCACGGCGTCTTCAACGGCCACGACATACTGAGTCTTGAGATACATATATGCCGTCTTGAAGAGCCTGAAATCGGGAGAAAAACCGAGCTTCGAGGGATCCTTGAGATACCGCTCATAGGAGGGAAGGAGCAGTTCCTCTTTTTCATCCTTCTCCACTTTCTCACCCACCAGCATCGGCAGGGGATGAGAAGCCGCCGCCGGGAGGGGAGAGAAGCACAAGGCAATAAGCATCACTGCCAGAAGTGCCATCGGGAGAGCCTGTCGGAAAACCTGCTTGAATAAATACATAGTCTCACCTTTCTTTTCAGTTAGTGCGCTCAGTTGCTGCCCGTCAGCGACAGGCAGCACTGTTGGAATACCTGCCCTGCTGCCGAGCTATGCAAGGGCCGTTGTATCAATCACGCCGCCGCCGGAGCAGCCGCTGCACATGAGAAAGCCTTTCCCTTCACATTCTCCACAGGGAATATACTTCTTTCCCCTGCATTCGGGGCAGCTTTCATCTCCCTCTCCACGGCAGCGGAAGCATACCATGATTCCCTCGCCGCCACAGGCTCCGCAGGGCGCGTGTCCCTTCCCTTTACAGTAATTACAGATCACCTGCATAATAAATTCCTCCTCATCGGACCTTTCCTTTTTCGCGCAAAATTTTCGCAAGGATCCACAGACCTCCCGTGATGAGGGAATGTCCTCCGAGAAGGATGGGCATGGAGGCATTCCCTGCCTGGAAGGTAAACTCTCTCACAAAATCATCCCTGATGGCGCCGTATTCTCCCAGGTCAGACAGATAACGGTCTTCCTTTGCCACCTTTCTGCCCCCATGGGCGAAGAGCACACGGCTGTCCAGTATGGCTCCATCGGCAACAGAAGAAATAGCGCTGAAGAACCTCTCAGCGCCGCCATCTTCAATAAAACTGCCCAGAAGAGAGCGCACTTCACCGCGCTCAATGCGCCCTCTCGCCTTCATTCCCCTCTCCTCGGAAAAAAACCGGATCCGGCACTTTGCAGAGGCCTCAAGCTCCATGATGGTCCGGGGGTTGATTCTCCCTGCCACAATGAGCTCTGCTTCCTTGTTCTCAAGCAGGGAGAGTATCTTCTCTATGGTGCCCTTTACGGGAAGCTCACTTCCCGCCGCCTGGCCGACTCTCTCTCCGGAAAAGGGATAAAGCGAGAGCATTGCCACGTCAACTGGCGTATCTATGTCAAAAAGGGTGCCAAGCGTTTGCGGCAGGGGCCTGCAGGGAAGCCTCCCCTCTTCACTGAGAAGGTAGGCAAGCAGATTGTCCATTCTGGGCATTCTTATGGACTGTACGATCTGTGCAGGAAAAAAGGCCACGAAGTCTGATGAAAAGAAATTGTTGGTACAGAACATGGGAGCGCCCTCAGAGAGCGCGTGACAGATTGTTAAAATCTCCCCGTCTTCAAGAAAAAGCCCCGCTCCCCCGCCAAGATAAAAGATTTTCTCCATGCCGTGGGCCTCAATAATCTCCGTGAGCAGTCTGCCAAAATGGAATTCCCCCCTCACCTCGAAGGGGTGGACAGTGACAGGGAGTCCTTCCATGGAACGGGCAAGTCCGCCGTCATTTGTGGCAAGAATCATGGGCCCCACGGCGCTGCAGCGCATGAATTTCGCAAAATTATCATAAATGGCGGCATGCCTGGCTTTTCTTACCAGGGCTTCCCTTGAGCCACCCCCCGGGGGCGTGCCTTCAAGAATGACAAGAGATACTGGAGAGGCTCCCATGGCCCTTATCGGCTCTCTTTCCTCAAGCTCTTCCCTACTCAAGAACAAATCAGCCACAGTTCCTTATTCTGTCACCCCATCTGTGGCTGAAAGAGAAAATCGGTCAAGGGGGCACTCACCCTATGACAGGGTCCACCATGCCATAGCCCTTGGGACGCTTGTAGACCACATTTACCCTTGAATTTTCCGAATTCACGAAGACAAAAAAACCGTGACCGAGGGATTCCATCTCCATTATGGCCTCTTTCACATCCATGGGCTTGGGATTGAATCTCCTTATGACCTGAATCTCCTCATTGAGGCTTTCTTCGGTGAACTCTTCCCTTTCATCCATCACCACCGGGGGAGTTTCAGGCTTGGCAATCTCGAATTCTCCTGCCGTCCCTGCGGCACGGGGCTTTCTTATCTGTTTCTCCTTCTGGCGCTTTATCTGTTTCTCCAGTTTGCTTTCCACGTTGTCAATCGAGGCGTACATATCACCTGTGCGCCCTTCGGCTCTCATTACGTAGCCGCTCGTGTGGATCATAACCTCTACAATATGCCAGTTACGCTCGGTGCTGAAGGTAATATCGGCAGAAAGTATGGAATCTGAAAACTTCAGGACCTTTGCAAGGCGCTTCTCGGCATACTGCCTGAGCGCATCAGTCACTTCCACGTTTTTTCCCTTGACCGTGAGCTGCATGAATCATTCCCTCTCTTTCAGAATTAAATCGCACGCGCCAAAAAACCACCTCATCTACTGCCTGCCGCAACGTCTGTAACCGGCAGGACGCTGCAGATTGCTTCTCCTGGCAGTAAAGGCGGTTTTCACTTACAAGCTTAAAATAACATAATATCACGACAAATGTCAATATTCACAGTCAGGTCCTGTCAGGGGCTGAGGCCGCTCCCCACCAAGAGAAAAGACCGGGATGACCCGGTCTTTGAGCTGCTCCTTCAGCGATAATTCCTATCCTGACTGAGGCTGGGTTTTGAGAGGCGGCGAAACCCCGGGAATCGCAGGGGGACCCGTGGAGTTCTGTGCCGCGGGTGCGCCGAGGGGGCCCGCCACTCCCGGTTTCTGGTCCCCATGACTGCCGGTGAAAAGGTTTTTCACCGCTACCGCCTTGTTCTTGATAAAATTCCCCACTTTTTTTGCTACGGAAGCCAGGGCGTGGCGGGATGCAAAGAGGAGAGCGCCCAGCTGCACCACCATTGCGGCGATTGCCACCGCGGGGCCTCCGCCCATGCCTGCCGCTGCGGTGAGAGCGCTCCCAAGGGTGGACATCCCTCCGGTGATGATATTGTCCTTGGCTATTTTTATCAGGTCATCAATCTTGACATTCTGCATTTCCTGTCCGCCGTCTGCCGTGGGTACGGGAACGTGAATATATTCCTGCCCTCTCGCCTTGAGGCCCTCGTAATAGCCCTTCATATCAAAGGCCTTTTTCACGCCATCGGCGCCTGCAAGCGTTCCTGCCACGCCGCCGGCGATGGCCGCCGGCCCTGCCCAGGCGGCCGGTGCCGAGCCCATGAGGTTCATCAGCCCGAAGGAGCCGCCTACCGTGGCAAGCCGCGAAATTAAATCTTTCCCTTTCGCCACTTTGAGACCCGCCGAAGAGTCGGCAATCTCTGGCTTGGTTCCCGGAGGGAGCGCCTGATCCTTGACCTGCGTCACGAGATCCGTGATCTCCTGCTGATTGGTGACTACGGCGCCCTTGGGAATAAACTGCACGTCATAGCCGTCTATCGGTTTCTTGCCGTCGGGACCGGCGACGAGCATGTTTTTCGGGATGATTACGGGCACGTTGAGCTGAACTACATCCGCCTGCTCAAGATGAGCTTCCTCCTGTGGCGCGGCGGCAGCTGGCCCTCTTTCCGGTATTTGAGGCATCGAAGGTCCGCCAACTTGTGATATTGACATAGGCATCCTTCCTTTCAGGGCATTCTCTGCAGAGCACAAGGCATCAGACGGTAAAAGGCGATATCTCTGCTCTCTTATTTTACAATGATTTCCTCTTTTTAGCAAGCTGAAGGGCTTCCCATGAGGCGCTCTCATCTTCCGTGGAGGAGAGGACAGAAACCCCGATGGAATGAGCCTGGCTCCTTACCGGGCCGAAAGGCTCCCCTCGAGGCGCTCATGTTAAAAAAATGTTAAAAGATGGACACCGTTGCAGGAGAAGGGGATGCCCGCCAAGGAATATGTCAATGGGCCCTCAAGAGATGCCCTCCGGAGGAAATGATGCTCCCGCGCCCCATGAAGGATATTGCCCCGACGATGTGCAGGATTGCAGGGATAAGGCTCCCTTCAGGCTGTGAAGGCACTGCCATTGAGCCCGTGGTGGAGGAAATAGGCCGCCCTTCGAGCCTCTGCCTCCTGGTGATTGATTCCCTGGGCATGGCGCTCTGGAAGCGCCTGGAGGCGGCCGCTCCCCATCTGACCTCCATGGCCTCCCGGGGGCTTGTGGTGCTTGAAGCAGAGCCCCCTCCCACCACCGCCGTCAATCTCGCCACCATGGCCACCGGGGTGCAGGCTTCCTCACACCGGGTGAAAAAGAAAGAAGACCCGCTCCTCGCTGAAACAATTTTTGATGTCATGCAGAAATGCGCCCTTAAGACAGCCCTCGCGTCTCAGAGAGAAGGCGTCCTGGCAGCGCTCTTCACGGGGAAGACCACATGGCAGTGGTGCCCTTCATCACTCCGTGATGAAGCGGTTCTTGAGCTTGTATTGAAAGAGATGAAAGCCCGGAGGCCCGATTTCCTCTGGATGCATTTCGTTGAAGTTGACAGGGCCGCCCACCGCCATGGCCCCGAAAGCCCCGAGTGCGAGGAAGCCCTTGCATCGACTGACCGGCTTCTCGGTGAACTGACGGCAGGCCTTGCTGCTTTTTCCTGCGCGCTCCTTGTCGCCGCCGACCATGGCCACCATGGGGTCCCCGAGGGGGCTCAGAAGGGAATTCACGACGGATCGGATCCCCATGACATGGCGGTGCCTCTCGTGTGGAGAAAAGCGCCCACGTAAAAGGCCTTCAGGGAGCAAGCTTCTCGATCTGCAAGGGCTCATCTATGAAAATTGAGGGGACTTCCTTGCCTCCCAGCCACACAGGCTGTATAGTGCCTTTCACCCTTATATGCCTTCCCTTGTATTCATTGGTGAAATAGCCCTCCGGATCATTGCGGCAGCCGAATTTGTCATATTTCTCCTGGTAGATGATCACGGCGAAGTCCTTCTCAAAGCTCATGTTGAAGTGGAGATATATGTTGTTGTTGGAGGTGAGAAAGACCTTCACAACGATCCCCTCCACAATCTTCTCCTTGCCGTAATATGCGCGGGCTTCAGTCCAGCTCACAATCTTCTGGGCCCGGGGCCAGTGCATGATTCCAAGGATCAGAAGGGAGACAATGGCTCCAATCAGCACGCCGACAAGCAAGGTCACCGTTTTCCTCTTCAAGTCGCCTTCGCGGAGGAGCTCGGCGGTGTCAATGAACTTTACCTCAATTTTCTGGGAGTCGGCATGCGTTGCTCTGACCTTCTTCGCTTCTTCAAGCGACATGGTATCCTGGACCACCACTGCCCTGCTGTCATGGCTCTCGTCTTCGATAGGATCGCTTCTGCGGAGGGCAAAACGCATCTCGGCAATGGACTGGAAGCGCTCGTCAGGATTCATGGCGAGCGCGCGGTGAACTACTGCGTCAAAGGCGTCCGAAATCCTGGCATTGAGGGATTTCACCCCGGGAAAGTCAAAAGGCTCTCTGTCAATGCACTTCCCGTTGGTGAGGATGAAATGGAGGGTTGCGCCAAGAGTGTAGATGTCTGAGCGCTGATCTGTCTGAGCGCCTCCATAGTGCTCCGGCGACGCCGTAATCATGGAGCCCATGTGATCGGTATCCTGGGTCTTCCCCTCTTTGAAGGTCCTCGCGATGCCGAAATCAATGAGCTTGATCTTCCCGGTCTTCTCGAGCATGATGTTTTTGGGCTTCAGGTCGCGATAAATGACAGGGGGCTTCTGGCAGTGAAGAAACTCAAAGATGTCCATGAGCTGAAGAGCCCAGTCCCTCACCACTGACTCCGAGAGATAGATGTCGGAGCCGATGGGGACTTTCCTGTCAAGGCTCATCCCCTCGATATACTCCATCACCAGATAACAGAAGCCGTCCTCATCGAAAAGGTCAAAGACCTTCACTATGCCAGGGTGGTCAAGGCGCTCAAGCATTGACCTCTCCTGCGTGAGGGACATCACCTTCTTCGCATCTATGGCTTCCACTTCTTTGATAATATAGCGCTCAGCATCCCTGTAAGCGAGATATATGATTCCCATCCCGCCCGTGGTAAGATACCTTGTACGGTACGTTCCCTTCAGTACCGTATTTTCCATCAGCACCATCACGGGGAGGCCGTCTTTTTCCTTTTTCCCGTCAGGGGCCGGCACGCGAAAGCCCATAGCACTCTCTCCAGTCTGGTATGCTCTGGAGTATACAGTTCTCTGTCGGAGGATTCTGCCCTCCTTGAGGGCCGGGGATTTTCCTAGTAGGTGACGGCATGCTCCTCTATCTTGAGGGTATCTCTCTCGCGCTTGAGGCTGAGGCGCTCAGCCACGCCTCTGGCCACCTTTTCCCTGAGGGAGCGTGAGAGTTCTTCCGTGGAGCGGATGGAGACTTCTATTTTCTTTACCGCGAAGGCTTCTTCATTCTCGGCAGGAATGACCTTGACGGAGATGAGGGCTTCATTCTTTCCGCAGAGCTGATCAAGATATGCCTGGCCCCTGAGGGTGAGCTCATGCTCGAGCTTTTCCCGCTCACCGGCCCTTGCCATGCTCCTGTCATGTCCTGCAATGGCCCCTTGAGGTGCCTGAGGCTTCTGTCCCTCCATTCCCTGCATGGGGGCGGCCATGCCTCCTCCCATACCGCCGGGACCCGTCATTCCTCTCCCACCGCCGCTGCCACGGTTACCACCGCAAGCACCGCCGCCGGGGCCCATCATGCCGCCGCCGCCTGACTCTCTGGGGCCTCCATAACCATCACCGGCCGCGCACTGTTCAGAGGACCGGTCCAGCTTTTCATCGCGGGCTTTCTCTTCCTTGGCCCTCTCAGACATAAGCTTGTCGTGCTCCTCGGTCATCGTCGCCGGCGGGGCAGGCTGCTGCTTATTGGCAATAACGGCGCCCGGGCCTGCTGAAGGCTCGTTCTGCCCCGGCGCGGACCCGTAAAACCACTTGCCCTTATCAGGCAGAGCAGCCGGCTGGCTGACGGACTGCTTGCGGGCACCGGCCGACGCGCTCACCACCAGCGAGCGCTCCTTGGTAAGCGCTTCACCTTCTATGAGGCCCTCCACGGGTTCCTTCTCCTTCAGAGCATCGTGACGGGAAGAGCTCTTTTTTGAAGCCGCCGATGACTGGGGCGCCTGGCCCCTTTCCTCATTACGGAAAACCATGGCGGTCTGCTGCGGAGCAACAAGCGGCGAGATCTCCGCTGATTTCCTGAGCATCATGTCATTGAAAAGAACGTGGAGCACACCAACAAGCAGCAGGACCGCTGCAAGAGCCGATAAAATCGAGTAGCGGGGTTTTGCGGCAAAAAATGCCGCGATGCGCTGGAAAATCCCGCTTTGTTTCGGGGGGCCATAAAGCCTGGCCACCGCCTCCCTGAGGGGAGCCGGCAGGGAGACTTTGTAAGCCGGGCTTTTCTCTTCATCGCCGAGGGAGGCCACCTCTTTCAGGAGACTCACGGCCTTCTGGCAATCGCCGCACTTCTCCACGTGAGAGGTAATGGAAGCCCTGTCGCCTGCCGCAAGCCCCCCGGGATTCTCTACGAAATCCACCAGAAGGCCCTCATCAGGACATGGTGCCATCCTGCTCTGCGGGAAGCGGGCTCCCTCTCTGATGAGGCCGATGTGCTCGCCAAGAAAAGCCGCCTCCTCGCGGCAGGATTCACACTCTTCCATATGGCGTGCTATTTCACCGCTTTCCTCCGCGGAGAGCTGCTCCTCGACATAAAGCACCAGTTTTTCTGACAGTTCGGGCTTCTTACAGGTCATGGACTCCCGCCTCCTCCAGGCTCTTTCCTTCCTTCACATGGTCGCATCTCCCCGGAAAAAATTTCATGGGAACCCTACTTTTTTTTCAGTGACCTTTCTCAGCTTGAGAAGGCAGCGCTTCAGCCTTGAACAGAGTGTCCCCAGAGGAATGGCAAGCTCTTCGCAGATCTCCTCATATGATTTGTCCTGGAAAAACCGGAGCCTTATCACGGACTGGCACTCGTCGGAGAGCCCGGGGATCGCCGCAAGCACGGTCTCCACCCCTTCCTTCTTCATATAGGCCTCTTCAGGCGTAGGCCCCCCCTCAACGGCCACCACCTGCGGCTCATCAAAGGAGGTGCGCTCCGAATCCAGGGAGACGCTCCTGTCCTCTTTTCCCCTTTTCTTGGCAAGCTTCTTCCTGAGGAGCGACACACACTTGTTCTTCGAGAGGTGGGTGAGAAAAGTGGAAATCTGCGCTTCGCCACGGTAATGGGGAAGGGATCGCACGAGCTCCATGAAGACTTCCTGCACGACATCCTCAGCCTCTGCGGGGCCGAATCCCCACTTCGGCCATGACACGATATGCCTGACCCTTGAGTAATGAAGCCTGTAAAGGACCTCCCAGGCCTTCTGATCACCTTCAATGCACTGTTTTACGAGTTCCTGCTCTGACAGATTCTTCTCCATGAGACACTCCCTGTGAGGGCTTGCTGAGTGATATTTGAGAAATGCCGGGGAAAATCCTCCAGATGGTGCGCATTTTCACTTTCCGCAGGGAACTACGAGGGTCGCGCGAAACAATGGTCCATCTGGCGGTACGCCTTTCTCGCCCCGAGAATATCCCGGCTCCTTGAGCGGAACCCCCTCTCGGTGCCTTTTATCCACCCTTCTATATGCCTCTCCATTGAGAGAGGCGACCATCGAGAGGGACTGTCCATGGAGGGATTAAAATGCATACGGCCATCTTTCTCGTCGTAAGTGCCCTGAAGGGCGCAGAGCGGGCATTCGGCAACATCCCTGCTCCTTATGAGAAAGAAGGTGCCCTTGCAGAGGGGGCAGTGCATTGCCTCACGGGGCGGGGGGCTCAAGGCTTTCCCGTCAAGAAGCTCTCCCATCAAGGCAGCCCTCTCCATGACAGCGCGGTGCAGAAGGACCTCTCCAGGGCCGGGAGCATAGGCCGCAAAGGAATCCAGGAGCTCCATGCCGAGGGCAAGAGGCACCATATTGAGGAGCGGCAGCGAGAAGGGCTCCCAGTCTCTCACGCCCGCCACGGCAACCGTGGCAGCCCTCTTGCCCGCAAGAGAGCTGCGGACCCTTGTGCTCATCATGAAGAGCCTGTCCGTCATCAGCTTGAGCACCCCTGCCGGCGCCAGCACATAGGTAGGTGCGCCGAGGATCACTGCCCCGGCGTCAAGAAGGCTCTCAAGGAGGAAAGCCATGTCATCATTGATATGGCAGGGAGCACCTTTGAAAATACAGGCCATGCATCCCTCGCATGGGTGGAGCGCCATGTCGGTGAGCCTTATCAGAGTGACCTTGTCACCCCTTTCATGGGCTTTTTTCAAGGCCTCTTTGACAAGAATCTCGGTGTTTCCCAGTTTTCGTGCCGAGCCTATTATTCCCAGGTAATTCATACCGGTCACCCCTCAGTTCCCTCGGGACGGGAATCATATGCCATGGCGCTCTATTCTCCATGGCGGCTTCCCGCTCCTGGATGCCGCACCCTGCTCTTGATGACCGTGGTATAATAGGGAAAAGGGAGGTGCCATGGCACTGTGCAAGGCCTTCACCAGGAAAAAAATCGTGAAAGGGATTCTTGCCTTCACCGCTCTTCTCATTGCGGGAGCTGTTTTTATCACCTGTGTCGAGCCCTTCAGCCTGCAGATCACCCGTCATGAGCTCATCTGGGAGCAGCTCCCCGAGGGCCTTGAGGGCCTTACCTTTACCCATCTCACCGACTTTCACCATGGGAAGGTCATACCACTCGGCTATATAAAAAAATGCGTGGCCCGCTCCAATGCTCTCTCGCCCGACCTGGTGTTTCTCACCGGTGACTATGTATCAAGGGCCCCGGAGTATATCGCGCCTTGCATCGAAGCCCTCAGCTCACTGAAAAGCCGCTACGGTGTTTTTGCCGTCCCGGGAAACCATGATTACTGGACCGATATCGCTACCACCAGAAAGGAATTTGCACGCACGGGCATCCATCTCCTCGTGAACCGGAGCGACACCGTCACCATAAAGGGAGCTTCTCTTGCCGTCATAGGCCTCGATGACCTGTGGGCCGGCATCCCCGATATGAAAACGGCGGCAGCGGGAGTGAGCGGTCCAGAGAAAAAAATCCTGCTGATGCATAATCCTGATCTCTTTGAAGAGTATGCCCCCCTGGGCTTTGACCTCATTCTCTCAGGCCACACCCATGGAGGCCAGGTGAACATCCCCTTCATCGGCCCCCCGATAACGCCCTCCCGTTTCGGCGCCCGGTATGCGGCAGGTCTTTACCGGAAAGACAAAAGCACACTCTATGTCAACAGGGGCATCGGCATGGTATCCCCTCCCATCCGTTTCTTCTGCAGACCGGAACTGGCTTTTTTCACCATCAGAGGAAAGCCTGCCTCGCGGTAAGGCTCTTACTGTCTCGCCCAAAACTCCGCCACTCCCCGCAAAGAAGGCCGGAATTTCCCGCCGTGACAGGTGTTCAGCCATCTTTGTCCGGATATTAACAATTTGGGATTAAAAGTTAACTCCAGGGAAAAGACATCACGCCATGATTTTTGCTATACTTAACATCGTGAACCTAAGGAGAATGAAGAAAGGGGTATCGCAATGAACCTCAACAAAATAGGATTCTGGGCCGTATCGATGACCGCATTCCTGGTGAGCTTTATCACGGCTCTTGACCATCTCTCGAGCCAGGGGCTCCTCCCCCAGTCGTCAAAATGCGCGGTCATCACGTGGAGCATCATACTCCTCTCGATAGGAATCACGATAAAGCTCCTCTCGGTGAGCGAGAGGATCAACACCCAGCTCCAGGAGATGAAAGAGGAGCTTGCGAGCTCCCAGTGGCAGCTCAATGCCCTCTACCTTGAGCAGGCCCAGCAGGACAGCCTTATCACGCCGGCTGTCAATACGCGCTTCCAGAAAGCCGCATCAGGCGGCAAGGTAATCCCCTTCCCTGCAAGGGCGGCAGGAAGCCGGGGCTTCTAGCGCAGGATCGCCATCCACGACAAAAAGGCATCACTGATGCCTTTTTTATTTTCCCCGGAGTCTGGCGGCACCCAGGCTCAAGAGGCGACAAACGTAAGGAAGACCTTTCTTGTCCGGGGGCCATCAAACTCGCAGAAGAAGACTCCCTGCCAGGTCCCCAGGACCAGATCGCCATCGCTGATAAGAAGCGTCTCTGAAGACCCGAAAAGGCTGGCCTTGATATGGGAGTCCGAATTCCCCTCACTGTGGCGATAGTAATTGGATTTGGGCACCGCCTTGTCAAGGTGGGAAATGAGGTCCTCCACGACGGCAGGGTCGGCGCTCTCATTGATGGTGACCGCTGCCGTGGTATGGGGCACAAAAACCACGCAAATCCCCTCCTGTATCCCTGATTTCTGTACCTCGCTCCTTATCCATCCTGTGATATTGATAAGCTCCGTCCTGTGATGGGTCGTGACAGAATGATATTTCATGAGTCCTCCTTTTTTCTCTGCCCTTTTATTCTTCTCGGCGAAACAATGGTCGCCGCAAAAAACATGGCGGTGGCAAGTATTACAATAGTTGCTCCTGAAGCAGTATTGAGCATGCAGGACAGAACAAGGCCTCCCACCGAAGCGCTGACGCCAAAAACAACCGAGAGAACCATCATGAGCCTGAAATCATCGGCAAGCTGATATGCCGTTGCTGCAGGGGTGATGATGAGAGCCGATACAAGCACAATCCCCACGACCTTGATGGAAGCGACAATAGTAAGGGCGGTGATGGCAAGGAGAAGAAAGTAGAGCCTTTTCTGCGGAATCCCCACCACTTCCGCCATTTCGGCATCAAAGGAGATGAATTCAAGCTCCTTGAAAAAGAACCCTACAAGGGCTATGACAAGACCCCCTATCACGAGGGTAATGGCAATATCCTCACCTGTCACGGCCAGAATGCTCCCGAAGAGATAGCCGAAAAGATCGACATTATACCCCTTGGTGAGGCCGATGAAAAGGATTCCCGCTGCCATGGTGGCCGAGAAAAAAATCCCGACGGCCGTGTCCTCCTTGAGCTCCCCCTTCCTTGCCACGACCCCTATGGCAAGGGCTGTGGCCACACAAAAGACCACGGCCGCAAGAACGGGATTCACTCCTAAAAGGAATCCCAGGGCCACCCCTCCAAAGGAGGCGTGGGAAATGCCGGCTCCGATAAAGGACATCCCGCGGAGCACGATATAGACCCCTATGACGGCACAGAGGGCGCCTATGATGGTTCCCGCGAGCAGGGCGCGCTGCATGAAGGTATAGTGGAGCATTTCACTCATCGGCGCTCCTCCACTACCATGTGGGGGACTTTCCCATGGTGGAAGAATACGGCGTCACAGCCGTACATGTCCTCAAGGGTGTGGGAGGTAAGGACATCCTCCGGTTTCCCGTGCATGATGAGCCTCCTGTTGAGGCACGCCACGCCATCAACAAAGTTTGCCACCACTCCCACGTCATGAGAGACGAGAAGTATCGTCATCTTTTCACTATGGAGCGTGCTCAGAAGCTCATAGAGGTTGAAGGTGGTCACCTGGTCCACGCCGCTGGTAGGCTCGTCAAGAAAAAGGATGGTGGGCTCGTTAGCCAGGGCTCTTGCAATAAAGACACGCTGGAGCTGCCCCCCCGAAAGCCTTGAAAGGGGAACCCTGGCGAGGGGGGCAATTCCCACCTTTTCCATCGTTTCCCTTACTATTTCCCGGTCCTCTCTGCCCGGCCTCCTGAAGAGGCCGATCCTTCCATAGCGGCCCATGAGCACCGCGTCCTCCACGCGCACAGGAAACCTCAGGTCAACAGAGACGATCTGTGGCACATAGGCAAGATTGTGGCGGAGCGCTCCCAGGTGGCGCGGCTCACGACCCAGCACCTCGATGGTCCCCGACGTGGGCTCCATAAGGCCGAGTATCAGCCTGAGCAGCGTTGACTTCCCCGCGCCGTTGGGACCGATAATGGCAAGAAAGCTCCCTGCCTGGATATCCATGGTGATATGCTCAAGGATAGACCTGCCCTTGATTGAAAGGTCCACGTCGCGCAGTCTGATAACCGTGCTGCCATTTTCCATAACATTCCTTATTGTAGCACACCTTTCCCCCCGGCGCAATAATTCCTCAGTGCTTTACAACTCTCTGAAAACATGTTACTATTTCGGAAAACACTCTCCCTTGCAGCATATATGTCATCTATTGAAGAGCCAGTGCCCGAGTGCACTTACATCACCACCAAGACCGGTCTTGAGGCCGTGGAGCGTTCCCTGGAAAAAGCTGAGAGCGCGGCGCTTGATACGGAAGCCGACAGCCTTCACCATTACCATCAGAAGGTCTGCCTTATTCAGCTCAACGTGGAGGGCTCCATATTCATTGTCGATCCGCTCGCCAGCATTGATCTGTCGGAATTCTTCACGTTGCTCTCGCAAAAGCGCCTGATACTCCATGGCGCTGACTATGATCTCAGAATTCTCCGCAGGGACTTTGGTTTCTCACCGGCACAGGTCTTTGACACCATGCTGGCCCTGCAGCTTCTCGGCTACGAAAACCTCGGCCTCGCCTCGCTTGTGGAGCATCACTGCGGAGTGCGCCTCTCCAAGAGCGGCCAGAAGCTCGACTGGTCAAAGCGCCCCCTTTCACCAAGAATGCTCCTTTATGCAGGAAACGACGTGCGGTATCTTCCAGAGCTCTCGGCAAAGCTTGAGCAGGAGCTCAGGGTGGCCGGGCGCCGCCAATGGCACCGGGAGTGCTGTGAGCACCTCCTCTCCATATCGTTCCCTCCTGCACGGGATCCGGAAAAAGCCTGGCGTATCAAGGGCTCCTCGGCCCTCTCCGGCAGGGAGAAAGCCATGGTGAAAACGCTGTGGTTCTGGAGAGAGCACGAGGCGAGCAGGGCCGACGTGCCCTGCTTTAAAATTCTTAACGACGAGCAGTTACTTGCCCTGGCCCTCTGGGCTGCAGGTGTCGAATCCTCATCACCGGGCGGCTACCCCCTTCTTCCGCGATCGCTGAAAAGCCCCAGAAGGCTCACCTCTCTGGAAGAGGCAATAAGGAAAGCGAAAGCCCTCTCACCCCGCGAATGGCCCCGGCCTCTCAAGAAAAAGCATGGAATCCAGAGAAACGTGGACGGCGAGAGCCTCGGAAGGCTGAAAGAGGTCCGTGACACCATTGCCCTGAGCTTCGAGCTTACACCTTCAATACTTGCTCCTCAGAGAGCCCTCTCACTGATTGCTTCAGAAAAGCCCTCCACGCGCGAGGAAATGAGCAGGATCAGCGGCCTGCTTGACTGGCAGGTGGAGATTCTCTACGAGGAGTTCCACAGGGCCCTGACGGGCGAGGGGAGGAAAGAGCGGAGAGCTCCCAGAACCACCGGGAAAAGGACATGAGAAAGGCTGTTGCCCTTGCGCTGCTGCTGGCGGGAGTGCTCTATCTTACCACCTGTGCCGGTATCCTTCTCTTTACCAGAGGCGGCTCCTGGCATGGCGGCCCCTTCACGATAAAGATTCACCACCTCTGGGTGCCCATCGAGCTGGCGGTGCTCCTTGCCGCTCTGGCTGTCACTGTCCTTATCGGGCCCTTCAGGAAAGGCTTCAGGGAGGAATGGAAAAGGGCCCTTGGGAGGTTCAGGGCCGGGGAGGGCCCCTCGTTCACCATTTTCAAAGGGAAAAGAATCATTGTGCTCTTATTCCTGCTCATGGCCCTGGGAGTGAGAGCCTACAAGCTGGATGTCCTTCCTCTGGAATTTCATAAAGCGCGGCAGTACAACAATGCGCTTATCGCCAGATCGCTCTACTGCGGCCTCTGCCCTCCCGGCATGGAGCCCTGGAAAAAAAACTTTTTCCGCGTCAATGAATTCTTCATTGAGCCTCCCCTGATGGAGCTCCTGGCTGTGGGCGGATATTTCGTGCTGGGGGGGGAGCACCTCGCGCTCCCCGGGCTTCTCAGCGCCCTGCTGTGGCTTGCGGGAAGCTGGTTCCTTTACAGGTCAATTGAAAGACTCGCCGCCAGGGCCGGAGCCCTGGCGGGAACCGCCTATTACCTCTTTCTGCCTTTTGCCATCCGGTCAAGCCGCTGTTTCATGCCCGATCCACTCATGACGGTGCTGGTTATCATTTTTATCTATTATCTCACCATGTACCTCGAATCAGGGAGCAGGAGAAGCCTGCTCCTCGCCACCCTGTGGGCCTCCCTGGCCGTCTTTGCAAAATGCGTCTGCATTTTCACGGTAAGCGCCGCTTTTGCCGCGGTGCTGCTCTTCAGGGAAAGAAAAGCCCTGGCCGACCTGGTGAAGCCGCTTGTCCTCTTCACGGCAGGCGTCACGCTCCCTCTGGTGCTCTACGGGACCGTGTTTCTGGGAGAGAGCGCAAAAGGGAAATTCTTCGGGCGCTTCTTCCCGGCTCTCATTGCAAAGCCCTCTTTTTACATCCAGTGGTTCCAGATGCTCGAGCTGGTAGTGGGAATACCTTTTATCGCCGCAGGGCTTCTGGCCCTGTTCATTGCAGGAAGGGGGCCAAGGGCACTCCTCGGAGGGCTTATCGGGGGATACGGGCTCACATGCCTCTTTTTCAGCTACCACTCAATCACCCATGACTACTACCACATGCTGGCCATTCCCCTCATTGCCCTTGCACTCGGCCAGGTCACGGGGTTTCTTTTTACCTATCTTTCTGAGCTTCTCGCGCCGCGCACATTACACACGCTTGCTGCGGCACTGCTTATAGTCCTTATCGGGGCTGGAACACTCGAAGGGGCATCATCGGCCTCGAGAGCCGAAGGGGCGAGAAGAGTGGCCATGTACGAGAGAATCGGCGAGATGGTGAACCACAGCAGGAACACCATCATCCTGGACAGCTCCTACGGGCTCCCCCTTAAATTTCATGGATGGATTGAGGGCACGGCCTGGCCGACCTCCCAGGACTTTGTGTATATGGCCCTTGAGAAGACCGCTCCCGCCTCTGTGAAGGACTTCCTTTTCATGCTTATTGAGAGAGAGCACGCCGATTACTTCATCATCACATCCCCCGGGGAGCTTGAAAAACAGAAAGGCCTCAGGGAGCTCATCGAAAAAACCTGCTCCGCCGAGACCATTACCGATTCATTTCTCATTTACCGGATAAGGCGCTAGTCTTCCTCCTCACCGAGCACAGTCTCCTCGCGGGTGAACTGCTCAATATGCTCTTCACCGGACACTTCCATATTTTTCATCATGGCCGCTCCCTGGGAGAGCATCTCGCCGAAACGGGTCTGGGCGGTGAGTATATGCTGTCCGCCGTTCATCACAGCGGTCCAGCCGTCAAAAAGATACTTGGGAACCCTGCGATCGGTGAACCTGATGAGCTGGTCAAGGCCGCCCAGCACCTCGTCAATGCCGTCGATCAGCACCCTGCCTACCTCGGCAACGCTGTCCTTGAGGGACTGATCAATGCCGAGCTGGGGGAGCTGTTTGCCAAGGATTATCTCCACCTGGGGCTTCACCAGCGAGAAAAGATCAACCACTTCCTGCACATGGGCCACGAAGACCTCATCAGGGACCTCACCGGCCTTCACTTTTTCCAGTTCCTCATAGATGGCCATGAAGACCGTGGGGATCGATACATTCCCCGAGAGAAGGTCCTTGGCCTGCTTTGTGGATTCCCCGGGCGAGAGCGGCACCTGGTACCCCCCCCCGATGACGCGGAATTCCATGCCGCACTTCTGGCAGTATTTTACCTCGGGAGGATTTTTGGTGCCGCACTGGAGGCAGCTTTTCTTGGAAATCTCGGCATTGAGAGCGCCGAATTGCTCATAGGAGCTGTAGAGCACGTCCGTTGCCTCCTGGCATGCCTTGATCCCTTCATCGAGATGAAATTCCTTGCCGTCCTTGAAAAAGAGGTCCATGTCCTCAAGAGCTTCCTTATGCCTGACAAGGGCCTTCTGCGCCTTTTCCACGGCGCCCTTGAAAAGGAGAGACTCTTCAGGATAGGCGGCCATCTGCTCCATGCTTGCCATGAGAGGGGTAAGGCGCATCTTCATGAGGTTTATCTGCCGGGAAACCTCATCGGCGTTCCCTTTCCCCTCCTTCAGCAGCAGGCGGGCCCTGATGAGATCGGAAAGAAAAGGGGATCGTGAAAGGGGCGGCCCCACTTCCACCACTTCGGCCTCCTGGGGGCTTCCCTCGACCCAGGTGCTTCTCAGGCTCTGCAGAAATGATGCGCCTTCTTGTGATTCTTTCTTCTCCGCCATAAAAAACGATTTCCCCCCCTCGCCTTCGGAGAGGGGAGGAAATCTTTAACCTCCTGTATTCACTTTTTCCTTACGTCACGCTGCATTATCCCTTATACGATGGGCAAGAAACTAGGCATACTGTTGGTTATAACCAACTCCAAGGAAATTCCCCAGGTCATTCTGGCAGTGATGGCACTTGTCACCAAAGGGCGGGGGTGGGCCTTGATGCTCATACTGCCCAGGCTGTCCCTGCTGAACGTACTGAGGCGCTCCGCCGCCGCCGGTTGAGGCTGCCGCAGCCGCTCCGCCGGGGCCTGCCGAAGCTGCCGCCGAAGCGCCGCCCGGGCCTCCCGCAGAGGCTGCCGCCGAGGCGCCGTGAGGGCCTGCCGAAGCAACCGCCGAAGCACCCTGGTTGTGCTGCTGATTCTGCTGATTCTGCTGAGGCTGCTGCTGCTGCTGGTTGGGATTCTGCCCCTGCATCACCTTCATCATCATCATCATGATCATCATCATCAGCTGCATCATCTGCTGCATCTGCTGCGGGCCACCCATCTGGCCCATCTGCTGCTGCTGGCCTATGCCATATGGGCTCATCATGGAATTAGTCTGGTCACCGCCAAACATGCTCTGAGGCGTAAGCGCGTTCATTGATCCCCAAAAATTGATTCCCATCGTTTTTTCTCCTTTCATATAGGTTCCCTCTTCGGGAACTGATTCCCTTCTTCTCTACTTACATTATCCCATTTTTTGCCTGTCAGTTAAGTGACCGACTTGTAAAAATTGTAAAAATCATGTAAATATTTTTTTTCATGATGTTTACAATTCTCTCCATGACAATTATCGCAGAAACTGCAAGGGAGAGTCACGGCACCACTTCCTCCACGTAAGAGGCTGTCGAAGATGCCGGCACGGTGGCATAGCCTGCTGATGCCGTAATTTCAGTGGAGGTGAACTGGCCATTGCCGTCAGGCACCACAGGGGTCACGCGCACCCGCGGGGCAGAAGTCGGAATCATGGCTTGAGCCGCTGCCGCGGCCCATAGAATATATACCGTGCGGTTATTCGCCACAAACCTTACGCAGGTAATGCCTGTACCGGCGCTGAAGAGGCCGCTCTCAGTGAAGTTGTCCACTTTTTCTATCAGCTTCCCGCAGGCATAAAAGGAGGGGCGCTTTGTGCCGGACAGATCGAGAAGGGCCGCCCACTGCAGCTTGGCTGGCTGGGTGCTCAAAGCCTGGAGCTCCGTCACGATGATGGTTTTGATGTTGCTGTTCGCAAGCGCATAGGCGTAAGATTTTATCAGCATGTTTGCCTGTTCCGTAAAGGTGGGCTGCGGAGAGGTGTTATACTCGACGCTCATATCGGCCTCGGTGATGTACACAGGCTTTGAAAGAAGATTTCTCGAGGCAAGGTACGCCTGGAGGCTGTCCATCTCGAGAAGGTACTGGTAGTCATGGTAGCTGATGGCATCAAAGTAAGGAGTGCCGCCATTCTGGACCAGCCTGTCAAAGGTCTTGTTATTGTTCCCCACCGGCGGCTGGCTGAGCGCCCCTGCAAAAAGCCTTGCGCCGGGCGAGGCGCTCTTCACGGCGGCAAAGCACTTCTCCATGAAATCAAGGTACATGGCGTCGGTGAAACCGCTCCAGCGGGTGCTCTGCGTGTCAATCTCGTTGCATATCTCAAAATCCTGGAGGGGATAGAGGAGTCCAGGCATGTCATTGACTCCGTCGCCGTCGTAACGCTCCACTATAGTGCCGAGGGCGCTCGAGAAGGTGCTGGATGAGACCCAGGTGCTTCCCGTCCTGTTGGGATCGATAATGAAGTAAGTAAGGATGGAATAGGCCTGGTTGGCCGTCACCTGGCTGTCCAGGAAGTCAAAGGTGAAAGACCCTGAGGGAAAGATGGAGATAGCAACCCGCTTCCTGTGCACGCCAAGGGCGACAAGGCTCTGGAAGTCACTGCTTTCAGGGCCGCCGCATCCAAATTTTGACGTGCCCGACCACACCGGCGGTGTGGGTGTCACTGTAGGCGACGCCTGAGGAGAATAAGAGGAATAATAGCCGCCTGCGGCACTTCCGCCGCCTCCGCCGCCTCCGCAGCCCGGCAGAATGAGGGCAAGCGCAAGGAGCAGGAGCAGGCAGAGGCTTCTTTTCATCATGGTATCCTTTCTTTGCTGGCGGCTTCACGGAGCATCGGTCATAACCCCGGGTTATTGTATTCCAGGGAATCGGGAACGACAAATCCACTATCCCTTCCATTATACCACAGCAGGCACTCACTGTCACCGCGTGCATTCCATGGGATGCAGTAAAGCCTTACCAGCGACGACGGCATTGAGGAAAGAGACGATACCGAGACCCAGTACCCCTGGGAGGAGCCTGTCATGGAAGAGATCTGCTCCTTTTCGGAAACACCGGGATTGAGAGTCACCGACAAGCCTGAGGCCAGATCCTGGCACACGACGCGGTATCCTCCCCGCGCCTCATAATTATCAGCTCTTGCAATCCTTTCCTTCAGATAGACAAGTGAGGTCCCGTCAGGAGAAAAGAGGGGCCATGGATTGAGAACAGGACCCTGATCGATGACCTTCGCCTTCCCCGTGAGGGTATTGACAAGAAAAAGGGCTCCATCCCTCTCGCCATAACAAAGGTATTCTCCATTGGGAGAAAAAACCGGCTGCACCGGGTCATCGGGAAGCTTCACGCCGCTGCGGATCGCCGAGGCGGCAAAATCAAAGAGCTTGCAGCCCTGGGGCCTTGTCTCCATGACGGCAAGCGAATCATTGGGGGCAACAGTGACGAAAAGGGAACCCTTCACAAGGGGGGTAAGCTTCAGTTCCTTCCTGTACGGCATTTTATAAAGCATGCCATTGAGAAAGACAAAGAGCAGGTCGCTGGTGAAGTGGCCGTATACTCTCAGGCCAAGGGAGAGATCGCCTTTCATGATGAACTTCTCCCATACTATCTTTCTGGCCCCCACGTCATAGAGGACGAGAGAGGCCTCCCCCTCGTAGCGCTCCTCTGCCACCACCATGTTCCTGACCCTGAAGCAGAGAAGAAACTTTCCATCCTTTGAGACTCTGAAGCTGTTGCCTGTGGAGACTACTTTCCCCTCCGGCGTCATATAGGCATGTGAGCCCGGGAACAGCTCCTTGAGGCCGGTCATCGCCCCGCTTTCAAGGTTCAGAATAAAAGCCGTGAGCTTCCAGGTCTTCTCATCGATCTTGTAGAGGAGGACCTTCCCTTTGCCCACATTGCGCGGGGCCTGTTCCTGGCCAAGATAACTCTGTGACGTCACCCCTGCCTGGGAGGTGGGAAGAGTGACCAGAAGCCTTCCCGGGCTGCCGGGATTTTCCACGACAATGACTTCTGTCTTTGCCTTTCCAGGCCTGAGGACCACAAGAGGATTTCCGTAGACCGGGGATGCCCCCGGAGCAATCAGAAAAAGCAAGGCAAGAGCCATAAGGATTCCGCTCTTTCCGTTCACCATGACCACTCCTTTCACTGCGGGAGCCCTGAGGTCCCTCCTTCTTTATTCCTGACAAATCATTGAATCCCTTTTGCCGCAGCCCCGTGCATGGAGAGGTTATGAAGGAGAGAAGGATTTTGTAAAGAAAAGATATCTGACGGTGAAAAGAAATCGAGGCGAGGTGATTCCATGAGAATGCGAGGCGGAGCTATCTTCATGCTCATTTTCCTTCTCTGCCTGGCAACCCTGGCAGCCCTGGCGGCCGACAGGCAGGAGGGCAGCATCACTATCAACGCAGAGGGTTTCCGGAACGACAAGGGAGAGATGAAAGGTGCGCTTTTTTCATCGGCCGACGGCTTCCCTTACGAAAGCGGCAAGGCACTCAAGACCTTTTCGGCTCCCATATCGGAAGGGCATGCCACCGCAACCATTGATGCAATCCCCTATGGCACCTATGCGATAAGCCTTTATCATGATGACGACTCAAGCGGCAAGCTCGAGCGCGGCGCCTGGGGAAAACCCAAAAAGGGCATCGGGATATCGAACAACCCCCCCAAGCGCAACCGCGCGCCCCGCTTCGACGAAGGGCAGTTTACCCTGGGGGAGCCCCGGAAGAGCCTCCCGATCACCATGATATATTACTAGGGCAGCGCTCCGGGTGACGACGCCCTGCAGGTACGCCAGGAAAGCAGGTAATATATGAAATTTATTCTGGTTATCCTTCTCTGCATGATGGGGATCCTCAATGCATCCTGCGCACCGCCCCCCACCACGGGCACTCCTTCGCCGCCTCCCTCCCCCGTGAGTGCCGTAACGCCTGCTGATGCCCCCCCCCAGGCATCCCCTGATATGGCCGCGGTCATGAGAGATGCAGTCGCGAAAAATGACCTGGAAACACTCAAGAGCCTCCTTGCCCGGGACAAGCGCTGCGCCTCCGCAAAAAACGCCTTTGGCTGGACGGCCCTCCACGAGGCTGCCCTATCGAACAATGTGGAGGCGGCAAGGCTTCTGCTGGAGGCAGGCTCTCCCCTTGAGGGAGCCTGCAGGGGGGGAGACACTCCCCTTCTCACGGCGACCACGGCAGGCCACAGAGAGGTCAGCGCGCTCCTCATGGAAGGAGGCGCCAATATCAAGGCGAAAAACGACAAGGGCTACACGGCTCTCCATAACGCCACCCACATGCTGGACAGCTCTCTCGTTGAATCACTTATCTCCAGGGGTGCCGATACAAGGGCTTTCACCAAGAAAGGTCTAACCCCCCTTCATGATGCGGCATACCACGGCAATGTGGCTGCCGTCAGAGTGCTTCTTGCAGAAGGCTCGCCCATAGATGAGGAAGACGGCTACGGATGGACAGCCCTCCACTGGGCTGCCCATGACGGCCACAATGACGTGGTAAAGGTGCTTGTCGAAAAAGGAGCAAAGCTCAACCTCAAGGACAGGTCAGGCTGGACAGCGCTCCATAAGGCCGCCTACGCGGGAAACGTGGAAGTCGTGGAATTGCTTGCCACTTCAGGTGCAGAGATTAACCCGAAGGACAAGAAAGGAAAGACGCCCCTCTTCTATGCCGCAAAAAAAGGGAACAAGGAGGCGGCGGCTCTCCTTAAAGCCAAGGGGGGCAGATAGGCCGTTTTGTTGCAGGGCTGAAGACGTCATGCTATAATGGAACATAGCAGCGATGCTCCGCGACTGGAATAACGAAAGTGAGGGAAGCGTGGGCGAAGATCCGCCGGTTTATTCCATAAAAGAGATCATCAATCTGGAGAAGCTCCGGGAGATTTTTGAAGCCTTCTCAAAAGCCACAGGATTCACTACGGGATTTGTCTCCTATCCAGGGCAGGAGCTTCTCATCTCCACAGGATGGCGGGATATCTGCACGAAATTTCACCGCACCACCCATGAATCCCTCAGGCACTGCAAAGACAGCAACATGGAGCTCACCGAGAAGCTCAAGAATCTTAAGGAAACCAATATTCTTCCCTGCGGGAACGGCCTCGTTGACGGCGCGACACCTCTCATCGTGAACGGAATCCACCTTGCAAGCCTTGCGACGGGGCAGGTTTTTTTCGAGAAGCCAGACATTGAATGGTTCAATGAGCACGGGAAGGCTCTGGGCTATGATATGGAGAGGTATCTCAGGGCCGTCGATGAAGTCCCCGTGGTCTCTGAAAATCAGTTCAGGGAAGTCCTTGCCTTTCTGTCGGAGCTGGCGTCTTTTATCGTGGAATACGGGATCGCGAACCTGCGCCTCAAGGAATATACCATAAAGCTTGAAAAGGAGATCACGGAGCGCCTCAGAGCAGAAGAAGCCCTTAAGGAGAGCCAGTCAAGATTCATCTCCCTCTTCACTTCGATGAATGAAGGGGTGGCTCTCCACAGGATTATCCAGAACGAGGAGGGCATCCCTGTTGATTACAGGATTCTCGTGGTCAATCCCGCTTTTGAGAGAATCACCGGCATCCCGAAAGAGGAAGCCGTGGGAAAATATGCTTCAGAGCTCTACGGGACTGGCAATCCCCCCTACCTCAATGAGTACAGCAAAGCTGCTCTCACCGGTGAGCCTGCCTCTATGGAAGTCTTCTTCGAGCCCTTGGGAAAACATTTCAGGATATCGGTGTCATCGCCCGAAAAAGGCATTTTCGCCACCATTTTTGAGGACATCACCAGGAGAAAGAAGGAGCAGGACGAGCTCAGGAGGCTCAATGACGAGCTGGAAAAGATGGTGGAAGAGCGCACCGAAGAGCTTATGCTTGTCAACAGGGAACTTGAGTCCTTTTCCTATGCGGTTTCCCATGATCTGAGGTCACCTCTGAGAAGCATCGACGGGTTTGCCACCATACTCCTTGAGGAATACCGCGACAGGCTTGATGAAACGGGGAAAGACTACTTTCTGCGGATACAGAAAGCGAGCAAGAGCATGGGCCAGATCATCGAGGACCTTCTCTCCCTCTCACGGGTCACCCGCGGCACTCCCCTGTTAAATACCGTGTATCTGAGCGACCTTGTCAAAACCATTGCAGAGGAGCTTAAAAAAAAGGATCCCCACCGTCATGCACAGTTCATCATTGAAAAGGATCTCACTGCACAAGGTGATCACCGCCTTTTTCCCATTGCCATAGAAAATCTTCTGGATAACGCGTGGAAATTCACCGAAAAAAAGCCCGAAGCGCTCATAGAATTCGGGAAAACCCTCAAGGACGGGAAAACCACCTATTTCATAAGAGATAACGGCGCCGGATTTGACCAGTCGCAGGCCCACAGGCTCTTTAACCCCTTTCAGAGGCTCCATTCCCAGGATGAATACAAGGGAAGCGGCGTGGGGCTCTCGACAGTGAAGCGAGTCATCCAGCGCCACGGCGGGCGCATATGGGCCGAAGGAAAAACCGGCGAGGGAGCGGTATTTTATTTTACCCTCAACGAAAAGCACGAAGCACTCAACAAGGCACATCAATGAAGAAAGGGTGAACTCATGAAGTACGGCAGCATTCTGATTGTCGAAGACAACAGCGATGACGAGTACCTCACCGTGCGGACCCTCAAAAAGCACAACCCTTCGAGGGATCTCATCGTAGCCCGTGACGGCGAAGAGGCCATGGACTATATCTTCGGCACGGGGAAATATGAAACCAGTGACAGCCGCACCCTTCCTCACCTTGTGCTGCTTGACCTGAAACTGCCCCGTACCGACGGGTTTGAGGTCCTCAGAAAAATCAGGCGCGACGACAGGACCAGGCTTCTCCCCGTCGTGGTGCTCTCATCTTCCGGTGAGGAAGATGACATACTGAGGAGCTATGAGCTCGGAGCGAACAGCTACATTGAAAAGCCCACGGACTTCAGCCGCTTTGAAGAGATCATCATGTCTCTTGCAACGTACTGGTGCTGCCTTAATATAGCCCCTCTTTTATGATATCTCCCGGCGCCCCGCAGAGGCAAAAAAAGGGCGGAATTTCTTCCGCCCTTTTTTTTCATAGAAGCTGTGCTTAGCGCATCGTGAGCGCCATGATGGCTTTCTGCACATGGAGACGGTTTTCAGCCTCATCATTGACGATTGAGAGAACGGGATCATCAATAAGCGCGTCGGTGACTTCCTGTCCACGCTTGGCAGGCAGGCAATGCATGTATTTGGCGCGCTTGCTTGCATTCTCGAAATGCTTGTGTGAAATACACCAGTCTTGCTTGAACTTATCCCTGTTCTTCTCATGGAGCTCGGGATTTCTCGCCCATGATTTGCAGTAGATGATATCGGCGCCCTGGCAGGCCTTCCAGATATCATGCTCCACCGTGACGGACCCGCCCGATTCCTGGGCAGCTTTCTTGGCAAAATTGAAATATTCAGGATCAATGTCATAACCCTCTATATCAGGGTAAGCAAGCACGATATTCATCCCGAGAATTCCTGCGGCAGCTGCCATGGTCTGCGGCACTCCTGCTGACTTTGCCCGCTCGTCATAAGCCCAGCCCATGACTATCTTCTTGGACTTGTAGCTGTCGCCGAACTTCTCTTTCATCGTCATGATGTCAGCCATGATCTGGCAGGGGTGCTCCTTGTCATCAAGGGCATTGATGATGGGAATAGTGGCATATTCAGCAATAGCCCGCAGCACATTCCTCGCATCTCCATATTCATAAGTGTCGGTACCCATCTGTGTCTTCAGGTTATAGAGGCGGATCATGAAGCCTTCGATGAACCGGCTCACCATCTCGGCCGTATCTCTCCATGATTCCTTGTTCTTGAGCTGGAGCTGATCCGGTGAATAATACTGGGCATGGCCGCCGAGCTGGGTCATGCCTGTTTCAAAGGAAATCCTGGTCCTCGTTGAAGGGGATGCAAAGAGCATTCCCAGTGTTTTGCCTGCAAGCAGGGGGTGAGGTTCGCCGACAGCCACGCGTCTCTTCAGATCGAAGGCAAGCTCGAATATGGTCTCAAGCTCTTCCTGTTTGAAGTCCATGATGCTGATGAAGTCCCTTCCCTTGAGATTTGTTTTCATTCTCTGTCCTCCTTATTGATTATTTGTGATTTTGCAGGCTGCCCTGCAATTAAAAAATCGTCTGATAAGAGGTAAAGGTGTGAGCTTTGCCCTTGATCTCCCTTAGGTTATACACAAAAGCCCTACATTCCTCTCTGAGGTGCACAGAATGCCATGGTATTTCTGACAGGAACCATGGGCGAAAAAAAGAGCCCCTTTCCGGGGCTTCTTTTTTTTCATGATGGAGGTGGCGGGAATTGAACCCGCGTCCGAAAAGATCCCCACAGAAGCTTCTACGCGTGTAGCCTGTGTTTTGTTTTTCGGGACGTACGCCTCCCCCAGGCAGGATGCGCAAATCCCAATCCTCTTTTTTGGTTCCCCCGCGTGCCAGGGGCCTTCACGCAGAGTATCCGGCTGTTTTGACGCCCAGTCTGACCCCGCCGGCAAGGCCAGGTGGACGTAACCACACTAGGCGGCTAAAGCGTATTCGTTGTTGTTGTGTATTCGTTTCCGCTCGTTTAACGAGAGCACGGAACTCGACGCGCCACTTCTGCCAGAATGCTCCCCGTCGAAGCCAAGTCACCCCCTTTTCGCCTTCCATTATACCACGGAACCCTTGCGGATAGCAAGAATCATCCCTTCAGGTCAAGATAGAGGGCCATGAGCTCCGTCGAAGGGGAGATATTGAGCTCCCTCTTCAGGATCTGGGTGCAGAACTGGTACTGCTTGATGGCAAGCTCTTTCTGGCCGAGGGCCTGGTAGCACTTCATCACCATCATATGGATATCCTGGCGGCAGCTGTCATGGGTGAGGATCTTCTGGCTGTAGTCGAGGGAGACCTCGTATTTCTTCACCTTGAAGAAATGGTTTGCAAGCCTCACCAGGACGTCAATATACATTTTCCTGATGTTTTCCCGGTATTCGATGGCCCAGTCAGAGAAGTAGCCCTCAAGAAACTCCCCTACATAGAGTGCTTCCGATTTCTGGAGCTGGGCAATGCCCGCCTCCTCCTTGCCCTCGTCAAGGTAACGGGACCCGAGCTTATAGAACTGCTCGAACTCCTTGAGATCGATGTAGTGCTCCGCCTCGGTGTTGAAGCGGTAGAACTCCTTTTCGTGAAGGATATAGTTCACCTTCTGATCGCCGACGAACTGCTGAAAAAGCTGCCTTATCTGGTAGAGGGCCGTATGAAGGCTCTGGCGGGACTTCTTGGGAGGAGAGTCGGGCCAGAAGGCATAGAGAAGCTTCTCTTCCGGCACGTCCTCGTTCCACCGTGAGAGAAGATAGGCCAGCACATATTTGGATTTCTTGGTCTTCCACTCCTCGTCCTTGATGAGGCTGTCGCCGCTTGCGAGCCTGAACTTCCCGAGGCAGTAGCTCCTCAGCACGGGGATCACAGGCTTGCCGGAAATGTTGGAGAGGGCCGTCTGAGCCTGCTCGCGGACCTTTGCCGCGGGGTCATCGAGCATCTGGCGCAGAAGAGCCTGAGCCTGCCCGGTGGCAACCTTTTCCAGAATCTCGATGAGAAGCACTCTGTTTGACTCAACGGGTGACTGCACAAGGCTCTCCAGCTCCTTGGTGGTCTGCTGGCCCAGGGTGACCACCAGCTCCATCACGGCTTCCTTTTCCACCTCGAGCATCAGGGCGTTTATCAGAAGGGGAAAGGCACGCTTCCTTTCGATAAGAAGGGTGTCATAGTCATTATAGTGCTTCACAAGGCTTATAAGGCTCCGGAGGGATGTGGCAAACTTGGCCCTGAACTCCGTGGAGCGCCCCGCATTCTGCGAATATATGCCGGCAAGGTAGAGATCGGCCAGGGTCATCTTCTGGTGATCCTCCCAGAGTTCGAAGGTCTCCCGGGCCCCCCTGAATTTCTCTTCGGCCTCGGCCCAGCGGCCCTCCTCGCCAAGGACGAGCCCGAAGGTGCAGAAGGCCGATCCTTTCGAGAGCTTTCCCATCTTCTCGGCAAGGGAGATATTTTTCTCTGCAAGGCCCCGGGCCCTTGTAAGCTCACCCATTTCAAGGGAGAGGCGGGCAATGCCGTCAGCGGCCTCAAAGCTGAGGATGTCAGCCATGTCCTCCTCCATCTGCAGGCTTTCCTCGTAAGCCTGGAGCGCTATCTTGTGCTGCCCGAGCTCCCTGAAGGTATGGGCCAGGTTGATGAGGGTCTTGCGCCGCTTCTGGCGGGAGAGCTCCTCTTCACGCTCCCGTTCCTCGTCGGCGGGATCTATCTCGCCCCTCTCTTCGAGGCCCTCGGCCTCCACGAGGGGGGTCAGGGCTTCGACCACGCGGGGATCAAACTGCGTGCCTCCATGGCGGGAGATTTCCGCCAGGGCCTCGGCGGGAGAGAGGGGATCGCGGTGCGGCCTCGCTGAGATGAGGGCGTCGTAGGCTTCCGCGACGGCTATTATTCTCGATTCAATGGGGATATCGTCGCCTTTCAGCGCTGCAGGGTAGCCTTTGCCGTCATAACGCTCATGGTGATGGAAGAGAATCATCACTATCTCCTGGAGGCCCGGCACCACTGCAAGAATCTCCCGTGCAGCCTGGGGATGGCGCTGCACCGTGGCAAGCTCCTCCGCCGAAAGGTTCCCCTTCTTATGGAGAATCGACTGCTTCACCTCTATCTGGCCCAGATCGTGAAGGAGCGCCGCCGTCTCCAGGATCAAGGTCCTCTCCCTCGGATAGCCCATTTTTTTGAAAATCTGGAGCGAAAGTGTTGCGACTCTCTTTGAGTGCCCGCTGTAGTAAGGATCCCTCTCCTCAAGAAAGAAGGCAATCTTTTTCATTGTCGCAAGGAGCTCGTCCCTTGTGCGGCCCTCTTCACCGGCCGGGGTGCCTTTATGGAGGGTCTCTATGCTTTTTCTCACGCTTTTCAGGAATTCCTGGGCGTCAAAAGGCTTATACAGGTAATCATCAACGCCGAGCTTGATGGCCCTCACAGGATCTTCCTCGCTTGCATAGCCGGTCATGATGATGCTCCGGAGCTCCGGCTGGGATTTGCGAAGCGCCGCCAGGGTCTCCAGGCCGTCCATCCCGGCCATCCTTATATCACAGATGAGAAGGTCAAAGGAGCTCTCCTTGATCTTCTCGATGGCCTCAAAACCATTGGCTGCGGCAATCACGTCAAAGCCTTCATCCTCCAGCACCACGGTGACCGTATCCCTCATCGAGGGATCATCATCAACTACCAGAATCTTTGCATTCACCGGCGAACCTCCTCATCTTGTCAACATAATGCCACCCATCAACTTCTTCGTGCCTGCCCTCAGCCCCTTCTCGCAGGCACCTATCCACTCAGGAACATCACCTGATACGGTAGAACATGTCAAATATTTTCATATACTGCCTGATAACGACATACCCCACGTAGCCGCCGGCCATGAGCAGCACCAGCACCGGGAGTATCACAAAAAACCTCTTCATTGTGTGGTCAAGCTGCTCGTCAAGGATATCGGCACTCTTCAGCAGCATCGTCGCCATCGTGCCGGTCTCCTCCCCTGTGGCAATGAGCTGGAGCGCCAGGGGCGGGAAAAGGCCCGACTGCCTGAAAGCCTGGGAGAGCGGCGTCCCCCTGTCAATGGCGGGGGCGATCTTCCTGAACCGGCCCGCCAGGAGCATGTTCCCGCAGGCAGACGAGGCGGCGGTGACGCACTGGTTCACGTTGATCCCCGATTCATAGAGGTTTGCAAAAGCCCGTGCAAAGCGGGCCACGGCAAATTTTTTTATCACGCCTCCGACGAGAGGGGTGAACACAAACACCGAATCACAAAAGCTCCTGAAAGCCCTGGAAGAGGCAAGCACGGTATGGAGCACCGCAAGGGACGCCACAAGGGCATAAAAAGGGACAAGGACCGTGAGGATCACGCGGAAATAGGTGGAAGCCTCGCCGGTGAAGAGGTAGAACAGCGGCGGAAGGAGAACGCTCCCGTGAAAGATGAGAAGCGGGTAGATCATGCTGCTCATGAAGCTCATCCTGAAGGCCTGCACCTTTTCAAGGAAGAAGGCCAGCTCCCTCAGTTTTTGATCCAGGAACCCTCCCGTTTCACCGACCCGCACCATGGCGATCACAAAGTCATCCCTTATGCCGGGGAGCTCTGAGAGGCCGTCAGAGAGCCTCCCTCCCTTGGCGACAAAATCAGCCATGGCAAGGGCAAAGCGCCGCTGGCCCCGGGAGAGGGCATTGGTGCCGATTGTCTCGAGAGACTTCACGATCGGCACGCCTGCTTTCAGCATGGTGGCCATCTGGGTGAAAAAGGAGATCTGGTCCTTCAGGGAAAGATGCAGCACTTGTTACTCCTTGGAAGTTCCTGCCATGACCGTGACACTCCGGTCAAGATGAATGTACTCTCTCGCCACCTTCATGAGGTCCCGGGCACTAATGGTTCCGTAAAGCCGGGGAAGGCGCTCGACATAATCGGCGCCAAGACCGAAATATTCAATATCGGCAAGCACCTCGGCCATCCTGCTGTTTGTCTTGAGTGCGACGGCGAAACCGTTCACCAGAGTGCTTCTCGCCTCCTGGAGCTCCCTGTCGCCGACAGGCTTGTTCTGCATTTCCTCAATGACCTTTTTGACCGCCCCAAGGGATGGGGCAACATTTTTTTCATGGGTCCCATACATGACCAGCCATGGCGCCCTGCCGGTGCCCTCAACCTGGAAGCTGAAGACACCGTATACCAGGCCGCGCTTTCCCCTCAGCTCCTTCCCAAGGCGGCTTGTGAGCGTATTGCCGCCCAGGATGGCATTGAGAAGCTCAAAGGCGTAATAGTCAGGGGAGCGGCGGGCCAGGCCGATGCTCCCCAGCACCACTGAGACCTGGGATTTTCCCTTCATGGGAATCACTTTTGTCCGGGATGCGGCAGGATCTGCCACGGAAGGAATTGAGAGGGGCGGTGCCTCTCCGGCTGCGTTCCAGCTTCCCCAGTGCTTTTCCACAAGCGCCTTCGCCTCGCCCGGAGTCACGTCTCCTACGAGAATAATGACAGTCCTGTCGGGGCGGTACCAGGTCCTGTGGAAAGCTTCAAGATCCTCCCTGGTGATATTCCTGAGGGTCTCCTTGTATCCCTTTACATTGGCGCGGTAAGGATGGCCCTCAGGGTAAAGCAGCTCGCGGAAGGCGATCTGGGCCTGGGACTGAGGGTTGTCGGCCTGCTTTTCAAGCTGAGCCTCCACCTCATGGCGCACTTTCTCGAATTCCTCCGCGGGAAATAAGGGAGCCGACACCTCAAGGGAAAGCAGCTCCACTGTCCTGGCCAGGTGCTCCTTGAGGGTCCAGGCAGAGATCCTTGTCACCTCACGCTCTCCCTGAAAGGAGATGCTTATACCTTTGAGGTCGGTCTCATCAGCAATCTCGTGGAAGGTGCCCGAAGCCCCCCCCCTCTCGAGCATTGAAGCTGTGAGGTACGAGAGCCCTTCCTTCCCGGAAGGATCGGCAATGCTGCCGGTCCGGATGTAGCCGCCTAAGGTCACCGTGGGAATGGCATGGTTCTCCTTCACGATGAGAACGAGTCCATTGGGGAGCACCACGCGGGAGAAGGGAAATTTTCCCTTTGATTCCGTGTGCTTTCCGCTGCCCTCCAGGGCCTTCCCCTGGCCTGAGCTCTTCTCGAGGGGAGTGTGTGCCGCATAGCGAAGATGTTTTTTCCCTTCCCGGGAAGTCCCGTCCTGGCCGCCGATATTACCCCGGGCGCAGTAGAGACCGGAGGACCTCAGGGCGGGATCAAGGTAGCGCAGAGCTGCCTTTTTCACTTCCGGCTCACTCACGCGCTTTACCCCCTCGAGAAAATCGTCAAAGTACCGGTACGTATAGATTGCCTCGTACCATGCAAGGTATTCCGCCTGGGTGGTCGTGCTCTCCCGTGCCCGGTAAAAAGAAGCTTTTACGCCGTTCACCGCTTTTTCAAGCTCCCGGGGCCTGAGAGGCTCATTCTGAAAGCGCTCCAGCGCATCAAGAATGGCCTTTTCCACTTCCTCAGGGGACTTCCCGGGAGCTACCGCTGCCACTATCGAGTACATGCCGGGATCGACGTTTTCCCAGAGGGAAGCGCCCACGCTTGAGGCAAGCCCGCGCTCCACAAGAGCCCTGTAAAGCCGTGAGCTCTTCCCCCCCGCGAGGATCGCGTCAACGACGGCAAGGGCATGCATATCCCCGCTCTTTACCGGGGGAGCGGGAAAGGCCAGCTCCACATAGGAGGTCGTCCCCTCCTTTTTGACAGTCACGCGCTTCTCCCCCATGGACCGAGGCTCTGTGGCGCGGACTCTGGGCACCAGAGGCCCTGGAGGGAGGCTCCCGAAATGACGCTCCACGAGAGCCTGGGCCTCTTTCGCCTTCACGTCTCCCACAATGGTGAGCACCGCGTTGCGAGGCGAATAGTAGGTTCTGTAATAGGCCGTCACATCATCCTTGGTAAGGCCTGCCACGTCGCTCTTGAAGCCGCCTACGGGCCACATATAGGGATGAGCCTCAAAGTGGAGGGCCTGCACCTCGTTCCCCAGGATCTCCAGGGGCGAGTTCTCGTCTCCCTCCAGTTCTGAGAGCACCACCGTCTTCTCCTTGACAAGGGCTTTGCCGTCGATGATGGTGCCGGTCATCCTGTCGGCCTCGATGGCGAGCGCCGTCGGGAGTCCATGGACGGGGAGCGTCTCATAATAGCCTGTCACATCGTAGGTGGTGAAGGCATTGTATTCGGCACCCAGCACATCAAGGATCCTGGTGATGGTCCCCTCGGGATAGTGCCTGGTCCCCCTGAACAGCATATGCTCCAGCAGGTGAGAGATCCCCGTGGTGCCAAGTTTCTCGTTGCGCGATCCCACGCGGTACATCACAAAGAGCGCAGCCACAGGCGCAGAGTGATCCTCTCTCACAATAACGGTCAGGCCGTTCCTGAGGGTCGCTTTCACCGTCTTCTCAGCAGCGGGGGCGCCCCGGGCGGCATCACCAAGGAACAGCAGAATGAGAGAGAGCACGAGCACTCTGACAGCATGTTTCATTGGATGTTCCCCTTTCTTTCCCTCATTGCGGTGCTACTTCACTATCCTCACGCGGTTTCCCTGAGGGGCCGTGATGGTTTTGTGCCTCTTCACATACTCCTCGAGGACATCCCGTGCCACCCCTCCGAAGGTAAAGTTCCTGCCCTCCTTGAGGCCCTCGAAATCGCCGGTGGTATAATAGAGAAAATCAACGGTGGCAAAACGGTACTTCTTCTCTTTCACCAGAGGGGAGCCGCCGATGACAGGATCAATGACCCTCTCGCCCTTCTCCTTATTCCTGTCGTAAGTGAAGGTCATGCCCGAAACCTGCACATACTTGGGATTGGTGATGAAAAACTCTATGGCGTCAAGGATCTGTTTTCCTGTAAGCTCCAGGGTCACGATGTAATTGTCAAAGGGAAGGACGGTAAATATGGCTCCCCTGGTCACAATGCCCTTGTAAATAGGGGCCCTTACGCCTTCCGTATTGTAAAGCACCACGTCGGCGCCGTATTTTTCCCTCACCGCGTCAGTGACCACGTTCCCAAGGACTGTATCTCCATATCCCTTGGGTGCCACATTGAGGAGATCGACCTCGGCGCGCCCCACCACTTTCTCCATGAGTGGCTTTACCTTCACATAATAGGGCTCGAGGAGCTTCTGCACCGAGGGATCAGGGATGATTTCCTTGTCAATGACGGCGTTCAGCGCGTGATCAGTAGTCCATGAGAGCATTCTGCCCGTATCTCTGTCAACGGTGAAATGGAACTCGCCCAGGTATTTCCCGTTATAGCCTGCCTGCACGATAGGGATGTTGTTCACCACCTCGGTGCTGGCCAGGGCCGTGTGGCTGTGCCCGCCTACGATGAAGGAGATGCCCTCGAGCTTCGGCGCGAGCTGCCTGTCCACTTCAATTCCCAGGTGGGAGAGGATTCCCACGACCTTCACGCCCTGGTCCCGGAGGGCTTTCGCATACATTGCCACCGGCTCCTCAGGCGGGATAAACTGAAGCCCCTCGATATTGAGAGGGTTGCACATCCGCGGCGTCGAGGGGCTCACAAGGCCGATGATCCCTATTTTCATCCCCGAGCGCGTCACCACGACATAAGGCTGCGTCCTGGGAAGGGGCCTGCCATTGGCTTTCTGCACGAGATTGGCGCATACCACGGGAAACCTGAGGCGGCTGAGCTGCTCATCAAGCTTTTTCATTCCCCAGTCGAACTCGTGGTTTCCCAGGGCCATGGCATCGTAGCCCAGGTAATTCATGTACTTGGCCACGGGCTGCCCGAAAAATATATTGGAGATGGGAGTGCCCTGGGAAATGTCGCCGGCGTCAAGGAGGATGACCTTCCCCGGATTTTTCTTTCTCAGCTCCTTGACCCTGGTGGCGATAAAGGCCGCGCCGCCCACCTTGCTCTGCTGGGAAAGGCGCCTGTCCTCAAGAGGCAGAAGGCTTCCATGGAAATCGTTGGTATGGAGGATCACGAAGCTCACAGGCCTCTCTGCCCGGGCCCTGCCGGCAGAGGCACCCATGAAAACCAGGAGCGCCAGGATAAGAAGCCTGGCTGAGATATGGTGCATAGTGTGACTTGTCTGCGAATCTTTCATAATAACCTCCTGTCATTGATAATAGTCCACTGAAAATGCGAGAAAATCGCCTCCAGCACGCTCCCCCCTATGGCACGGGCCTTGTCGGAGATGAGGCTTACGTCCACATCGAAGCGGCCGTCAAGGTCTCCAAGTTTTTCCCCCCTTCTCACCGCAAGTCCTTCTTTCAGGAGCCCCCTCACCACGCCGTCAAAAGAGGCTTGAAGCCCTTCCTTCCCCACGCGGGCAAGCTCATCACCGGCGCTCACCCTGTCTCCTATGGCGACGCAGGGCTTGAAAATACCGTCACAGGGCGCCCGGAGCACGCGCTCTGCAGCCCTTCCCTCGAGCTCACCGGGAACTCCCGTGTCGGCGATTGCCTTCCCCTTCCGGTATTCCCTTCCAAGCATCATTCCGCGCTGTGTCTCAATGACCACGTGGGCATCCCTCCCTGCCTCTATCTCAGGCCCTATCCCGATAACCAGGGGGGCATCGCCGAGAGACATCGAGGGCTTTTTCTTGAGCATCCTTCCGTCTATGAGGATGGAGGGCCTGAGCTCCCCGAGGGCCAATCCCCCGGGATCGACGATCACCGGGATATGGGAGCGCCTGGCTTTCAGGGGAAGCTTTTCAAGGCGCGCCGTGACGCCCTCCACAGTCCACTCACCCGCATAGACCGCCTCCGCGAAGCTCACGGTCCTTCTCACCATCCTTGGCTCCGGAAGCTCCAGAATCACCGGCCTGAAGCGGCACATGAAAAGCCGGTGGGCCACGCCGGTTGCCAGGTCACCGCCGCCCCTCATGACCACAAGGGGAGTCCCCATCGGTATCGCCTCCTTCTCGGGAAATTGTGGTTATCCCTGCCCTTTCAGGCATAAATCCCCTTCCGTATCAATGTCAATGAGCACTCCCCTGTCAGAGGTCACATATTCCACCAGCAGCTCACCATGCCTTTCAATCACTGAAATCCCCCCCCTGTCGCCTTCCAGCGCGGCAAGAGAGGGATAGAGGGACCTGGAGAAAAGGACCGGGTGCCCCCTCACCCCTTCATGGAGGGGGACAAGGAGGGAGCTCTCTGACTTTCTCCAGAAGCCTATCATCCCGTTGATGGTGGCCACCTCAATAAAGGGCTTATCAGCCAGAGCGACAAGGACCGCGGCGGAACGGGGTGAAAGGCTCGCCATACCGCACCTTATTGAGCTTCCCATCCCCTCACGGTACTCCCTGTTCACCACTACCTTTGTCTTGCCAGCACAGAGCCCAAGGCTTTCCCTGATGGATTCCTGGTGGTGGCCCAGCACGAGAATCACCTCGCCGGCCTCTGAAGCCTCATACTTTGTGAGGGCCTGGGAAACCATGGGCCTTCCCTCTATGGGGACAAGCTGCTTGGGTCTGCCCATCCGCCTGCTCTCTCCGGCGGCAAGAAGGATCACCGAGATAAGGCTGCTCTTTTGTTCCATTGGATGCCTGCTCCCTGCCATCTGGATTCATGAAGCACCAGGAGCCCCCCGGCGGATCGCTGCCGAACAGGGGGCCTCTGAAAAATACCGCTACCGGGGGTCGCAGGGAGCGCACTTCTTCTCTCAGGGCCTCGGCCCCTGCAAGCTCCTGCCTGGTGCTGATTTTATTCAAGATGAGCACCCTTTTTCCCTGGGAAGCCCTCTCAAGGTAACCGCCATTCCCGAGAAGGAGACGGCCGAGAAGGGGCAGATCGATACATGACGACCCTGACGCGAGGCTCCTGACAATCTCCGGCCTGTGGACCGTCCTGTGGCTCACTTCCCTGCCAAGGACATCAAGAGCCATGACCACCAGAACCGTTGTCTCAATCCCTGAAAGAACCGGCTCGTGATCCCTGTAACCTTTCAGGGATTTTCCCCTGCTCCCGTCAGCTTCCGAGATAAGGGCGTCAAGGCCCGGAAGAGCTGCAAGTGCCGCCATGGTGGGAGGCGGAACTCCCTGGAGCTTCCCCTCTTTCTCACAGAGGCCTAAGGAAATATGGCCATAACGGGCCAGAAGGCCCTGAAGAAATGCCTCCAGGTCTGCGGGGGCCCTGTCAAGGGTCACCACATAAGGCGACTGCTCCTCCGAAGGGTACCATATCCTCGTCGTAGTCGTCGTGATGACCTTTTTCCCCGAACGCTGAAGCTCCCGGGCAAGCTGAAACATGAGATGAGTTTTCCCCCCGCTCCCGGTGAGGGCAATTGTCTCTTTTGAATGCAGCTCTAGGATATCGGCAAAGCTCTTTGATGGCATGGCGAAACAGCCTTTCCTGCTGAGATTCTGCCTGCCGGGGGAGCGCTCCTTTTTCCTGTGCCGCTCTTCTCAGGGTCGCCGGGCTCCTCTTCCTCGGCCGGCCTGAAATGATAAAATCTTCCGCGGCAAAAAAAAGGTAAAGAGTGGCGGGTATAGAAAAAGAATGATTATTCTCTGTAGAAGCTTTATCATTAAGGAGTGGGATCATGGAGCTTGATGATGAAATAACGCAAGAAATGACCATAGAAGACCTCCTCCACATCATGGTGGAAAGAGGCGCATCGGATCTCCATCTCAAGACAGGGAGCGCCCCCATGATCAGGGTTGACGGAGAGCTTACGCCCGTCACTTACGAGGTGCTCACTCCCGACGTGGTGAGAAGGATGATTGAGAGCATTCTCTCTGATGAGCAGAAAGCACGTTTTGTCGCGGAGAAGGAGCTGGACCTCGCTTACAGCGTCCCGGGTCTTTCACGCTTCAGGATAAATGTCTATCTCCAGCGGGGCACATGGGGCACGGCCGTGAGAGTCATCCCTTCAAGGCCCTTCACCATCGATGAGCTCAAGCTCCCACCGCTCTTGAAGGATCTTGCCATGAAGCCCCGCGGCCTCATTCTTGTCACGGGTCCCACGGGAAGCGGCAAATCAACGACCCTTGCCTCCATGATCAATCACATCAACGAGAACCGCCGGTGCCATATCGTATCGGTAGAGGATCCCATCGAGTTTCTCCACAAGGACAAGAACAGCGTCATCAGCCAGCGCGAGGTGGGCGCCGACACCCACTCTTTCTCCCATGCCCTGCGCCATGTGCTGAGGCAGGACCCCGATGTGATTCTCATCGGCGAAATGCGAGACCTTGAAACCACACAAATCTGTATTACCGCTGCAGAGACGGGCCATTGCGTCTTCGCCACCCTGCACACAAGCAGTGCACCTACCACTGTAGATCGCGTCATCGACATTTTCCCGCCCCATCAGCAGCAGCAGATCAGGATGCAGCTCTCAGTGACCATCGAGGGCATCCTCTGCCAGACCCTCCTGCCCAAGGCAAAGGGAAGCGGCCGCGTCATGGCCATGGAAATCATGCCTGTCACGCCGGCGGTGAGAAACATCATCCGCGAAGGGAAAAGCCACCAGATACCCAACATCATCCAGTCAGGCGCCCAGTACGGGATGCAGTCCCTGGACATGGCCCTCAGGAACCTTTACCTCCAGGGGCTTGTCACTTTTGAGGACGCCCTGGCCAAGGCCGCCGTGCCTGAGGAATTTGCCCGCCTTGTAGGACGCTAGAAAAGCGAGAAAGGGAGAAAGAGCATGCTTACCCATGAGGATCTCTTCAGGCTTATGATGGAGAAACGGGTCCTTGAGGCCCACCTGGTACCGGGAAGCCCGATCATGCTGAGAGATAAGACAGGCGATCTCTCGCCTACCGATGCCAATATCCTGAGCCCCGGCGATACCAAGAAATTCGTCAGCGACATGATGAATGACAATCAGAAGAATGAATTCATCCAGAAGAACGAGATTGACTTTGCCATCAGTGTCCCCGGCCTTTCACGGTACAGCATCAGCATTTTCATGCAGCGCAACTCCATCTCCGCCATAATAAAGACTGTCCCGCCCGCGCCGCCCACCTTCGAGGAGCTGGGACTCCCCGATGTCTTCAAGAGCATCTCCACCAGGGTCCAGAGAGGCCTCGTGGTCATCTGCGGACCCAAGGGGAGCGGCAAATCCCACACCCTCGCCGCGATGATAAACTACATCATCGAGAACAGGAGCTGCAAGATAGTCACCCTGGAGAACCCCATCAAGTTTCTCTTCAAGAACAAAAAGGGGATTATCTGCCAGAGAGAGGTCGGCATCGACGTGAAAAACCCTCTGGACGCTCTCGACTCCATTCAGCATCTTGGCGCCGATATCATCATCGTGAACGAGATCTCCTCCTACGAGACCGCAAGCCGCATCCTCACCCTCGCGGCAGGCGGCTACCTTGTCTTTGTCACCGCCATAGCACCTTCCGTTCAGGTGATCCTCGAGACCATCATAGACCTCTACCCGGCGAATCTCCATGATCAATGCAAGACCTACCTGGCAGTGGGCTTCGAAGCCGGCGTCTCCCAGGTGCTCTGCAAGAAGGTGTCAGGCGACGGCGTGATACCCGCCTTTGAAATCTGTATCGCCACGCCGCCTGTCAAAGTGTTCCTCAAGGAGGGCAAGATTCCCAATATTTACCAGATTATGGCCTCATCGGGAAGGGAAGCCGGCATGACCACCCAGGAGCATACCCTCAGGTCGATGATCAAGAAAAACATCATCACCCAGGAAGAAGCCTTCTCCAGGGCAGTGCGGCCCGAGGAGCTCAGGAAAATCCTGGCGCTCCCCTTCTAGGAAGACGCCGGCATGCCTTGCAGGTGATGGTCCCCTTGAAGCTTCTGCAGAAGGTAAGGTAAAATATCTTCACCGTCTTCCCATGTTTCTTCATCTCCAGGGCCTCACTTGAGGTGACGGACTCGAAGTTCTGCGAGAAGAGCTCCACCATGTTCTCCCGCTCGTAAGTGGGAAACCTGTCCACATAGATGGCATCCATCCCCTCGAGCCCGCGATAGTTCTCCCATTTCTGGTATTCCCTTCCCTGGAGGTTCCATGGCGAGTAGATGTGCACATAGTCCCCCATGTAATAGGTGAGAGCGCTTGAAAGGCTGTAATTGTCCGTCATGATGAATACCTTCTCAGGCCCTCCCCTGGCCTTCTGGAGCTCCCTGAGATGCCCTGCAAGATCCTCGTAAGCGTACATCTCAATCAGGCCGTTTCCGCGGTCCTGCGCTTCCCCTACCGGTGATGTCTTTGCACAGAGGGCCATGAGGCTCTTCGGGGAGAGAGCGCAGAAATAGAGGAGCCCCGTAAGAGCGAGAAGGACGGCACACATCAGCATGATAAAGCCTTTCCCCACATATTTCATGACGCCCGGCGCCTGCCTTGTAAAAATCTCCTCGACGAGAAGCGCTGCGCTTATGGTCGCGGTAAGGGCACCGGCAATGGGCCAATACATCTCCACATGCTCAAACATGCTCACAGAGAAGAAAAACAGAAAGATGGGGAGCGAAAAGGAAGCGCAGAAAAGATGGTCATCTCTTCCCTCGCGCACTCCCGCGAGAAGTGAGCGGAAAAGGGCAAAGAGGGAGAAGAAGAAAAAGAAAGGCGACAGGGAAAAGGCCTGCATCAGCAGGAAATTAGCAAAAGAGGCGGGATCGGGCGAGAGGGGAAAATGGTGGCGGGCCACCAGCTGAAAATCAAAGTTCTCCCAGTGATGGAGGGAATTCCAGATAAGAAAGGGGGAGAATAGCAGCAGGGCACCTGCCATGGAAAGATAGAACCCCTTGCGGGCAAGCTGCGGCCGGTGCCTTTTTGAGAGAAAGAGAAAGAGGAGGAGTGACAGGGGAAGAAAAAATGCCATGAGCTTTGAGAGGAGGGCACCTCCAAGGGCAAGGCCCGAGAGAAACCAGTCGGTGCTGTTCCCCGAAGCGAGGGCCCGCACTAACAGAAAAAGATAAAGGCTCCAGAAAAAAATGAGGGGCCCGTTGGGCGTGACCATCGTTGAATCAATGGCAAGATAGGGGATGAGGAGAAAAAAAAGCCCTGCCAGAAAGGCGGTCTTGTCGCTGCCCGTGAGATGGCGGGCGGTGAAATAGAAGAAGAGCGAGTAAAGAAAGGCTGCGCCCACTGAGCTCATGCGGATCATAAGGACTTCCCGGCTTCCCATCATGGTGGAGAGGGCGATAAACCAGGCAATCATCGGGGGGTGATCATAATAGCCCGAGGCCGGTATCTTGGACCAGAGGTAATAATAGGCTTCGTCTCCCGACAGCGGAAGCCTCATCGCGCAGGCCATCCTCAGGGCTGTAAAGAGGGCCACAAGCACGACAAAGATGACGGGATAGGGATTCCTCGCAATCCTCTCCTTCCATGAAGTAAAGAGCTGGAACACCTTCCTGGCCATCATCGTGTGAAAGACTAGAGAAAAAAACCTCACCCTACCCTCCGCGGCAGAAATCCGCCAGACCATCAGGATCGCCCTGTGCGGAACAATAAATTCGGCATGCGCAGGGTAAAACCTCTCAAAGCAGGAACTCCAGGGGGAGAGAGGGATGCCCGGCGGTTTCGAATGGTGAATCCCGGGATTACAGGAACTTTCCCCGAACACGTCAAATTTCAGGAGGAAAGGGAGTTCCCGCGCTGACTGCAGGTCAAAAAGGCCCGCAGGGCGCGGTCATGAAGAGAGACAGGTGACAAGGCCAGAGTGATTATTGATATCCACGTGCTCATAGGGGATTTGGATCGGGAAGCGGCGCAAATTTCCCGCGAGGCCATAGGAGAGGCCAAGATATCGGGGCTTGACGGCCTTGTCCTGGTGGCAGGCCCCTCGCCCCTCCCGGAAGGGTTTCTCTCGGCCCTCAGGGCCGATGTCTCAGGCCTTCCTCTCGTGGTCCTTGGAGGGAGGCAGATCGAGAGCCATGAGGGAGCCCTCCTGGTGCTGGGCTGCAATGAGCCCCTCACCGGCTCCCCTTCAGCTATTGAGATCTCGCGCAAAGTCCATTCCTGCGGTGGCGCCGTCGTACTCTGCCGGGGACCCAGGGAGCACTTCCAGGGAGCCCAGGCACCGGACCTTCTCTCGCACCTCTCGCCCTTTGACGGCATAGAGGTTTTCCATGACTCGCTCCGGGGTGAGTCACTGAGGGAAAACCTGGAACTGGCTCACCAGGCGAGCCTCTGCGCCGTTGCAGGAAGCGCCTCTTCCATCCCCGGGCGCTATGCCACCAAATTCTCTGTCCCCATAAGCTCGGAAGCGGACCTGGTGAAAGCCCTCAAGGCAAGACAGGCCCGTCCCTGCGTGCTGGAAGGGAGGGATGTGGATCCCCGCGGCGGAAACAGGGAAAAAATCGCATGGAGCATCCCGAAAGCCCACCTGATGAAATGCAGGGGCCTTCTCTTTGACCTCTACGGAACCCTCGTGGACCTCAAGAGCTTTGAATCCATGGACGAATTCAACAAGATGGCGCAGTGGCTCAACATAGAAGGCATCGGCGTCTCCGGCGAGGATCTCTATGATTTTTACCATAGAAGGGCTAAGGAGCTCTATGCCTCCGCCATTCAAAGAATGTCATTCCCTGAGGTTGATATTCTCAGGGTTTTCCGCGAGGCGCTCCACTTTTTTTCAGGCCGCGACCTCGGCCGCGAGTTCGCCAGGAAAGCGGCGCTTGTATTCAGGGCGCTCACCATAAGAAGCATGAGGCTTTATCCCCACACGAGGAGGATCCTCAGGGAGCTCAGGAGGAGAGGATACAGGATGGGCATCATCACCAACGCGCAGGCGGCCTTTACGGTGCCCGAGGTTGAGGATCTTCATCTTGCAGGCTTTTTTGACTTCATCATTCTCTCTTCAGAGGCGGGCTGCAGCAAACCGGAGCGCCAGATCTACGAGATCGCCCTCAGGAAGCTCGAGATCCCCCCTGCCGAAACGGCCATGATCGGCGACGATCTCCACGGCGACATCCACGCCGCCAAAATTGCCGGCCTCAGGACCGTCTATCTCAAGACCAACGTGGGAACCTCGTCTTTTCCCGTTGAGCCCGATGTGACCCTCACCAACGGAGATCTGAGAAACCTTCTGCGCCTCTTTCCCTGATCCCCTATTTCTCCTTCGAGAGCGCCTTTATGCGCTTCTGCACCTCCGCGGAGTCCTGGGAGCGGGGATTTTCATCGAGGTACTTCTGATAGAGGGCGGCGGCCTTTCTGTTGTCGCCCCTCAGTTCATAAAGGTGGGCAAGGTTGTAACAGGCAGCGCTGTTTTCGGGGTCGGCCACCAGGGCTTTCTTGAATGCCTCGAGGGCTTCATCATACTGTGCAAGCTTTTCCAGCGCCACCCCGAGATTGTTGAGGGCCAGAATATTCTCCGGCTCTGCCAGCAGCACTGCCCTGAACTCCTCACGGGCTTCCCGGTATCTTTTCTGCCGGTAGTAAAGGATACCCAGGTTTATCCGCGCCGCATGGAATGAGGGGTTGCGCTCAAGCGCGCCGTCAAAGCTCACCAGGGCCTCCTGGTACCTGCCCGCCTGGAGGGCAAGGGTGCCCAGGGCATTCAGCACCCTCTCATCGCCGCTTTTTATCTTCCTGAGCTCCTGTTCTGCCTCATTGAAGCTCCCCATCAGAGAGAGCAGCACCCCCAGGTTATAGCGGGCCTTCCAGTTCTCCGGATCGGCGATAAGGGCCTGCCTTACGGCATCATGGGCCTGCTCAAGGGATTTCCGGGTGAGGTACACGATGGCGGTATTGTTGAAAGCCGGGCTGAAATCGGGGGAATCCTCCACTACGCCCGAGAGAATCTTGAGGGCCTTTCCATGATCGCCTTTTCTCATCGCGATAAGGGCAAGGTTTACCCGCGGAGCGGGAAGCAAAGGGGCCATGGAAAAGGCCTTCGTGCATTCCGCTTCCGCCTCGTCAAGCCTGCCCATCGCCAGGTAAAGGGCGCCGAGGTTGTTATAGCCGCCGGGCTCATCATAGGAGATCTCAAGAACTCTTTTGAAAAGCTTTTCCGCTTCCCGGCGGTTTCCAAGCTCCGCAAGGACAATGGCCCGGTCCGCCAGGGCTGCCCTGTTCTCGGGTTCGACTTCCAGGAGCTTCATGAAGGCCTCATCGGCTTTTTGAAGGTCACCGCTCCCCATCAGGAGAAGGCCCAGGCCGAAGAGAGCGCCTGCATGACGTGGTGAGCGGGAAAGGAGCTGCCGGTAGCGGCCTGCAGCCTCCTGGAGCTTTCCTGCCCGCTGGAGAGCCTGTCCTTCAAGGAAAAGGGTCTCATCATCGGGAGCCCCCTGGCCCCAGGCAGGAGAAAAAGCCAAAAACAAGAGGGCACAGAAAAAAATACCGCAGAGATAACGAGCTTTGTATTTCATCGTGCCCTCAGAAAATCAGTCTCCCGGGAAGCCTATTTGGTAAGCTTTTCAACATATTTCTCAAAGGCGAGAAGGGCTCTCCAGAAAATATACGTGCCGAATCCATAGGCCCCAATCTGCACCAAGGTAAGGATCACTTCCAAGAAAGACAAGATTCCAAAACCGCCGCCGCCACCGCCGCCGGGCCCGCGCATTCCTCCCATTCCTCCGCCTGGCATATAATCACACCCTTTCTTTGATAATCCCTCCCTAATTCGCCTTTTGTGCACTATTTCCTTCTCTACCCCGACAATCAAAAGAGCCTCATGGAGGCTCTCGACATCAATAAACGCAGCACACTCGCTGTTTTGATTTAAAAGAGGCACCGGTGCGGGGAAAAATTACGCAAGTGCCTTGAGCATGGCGAGGCGCTCCATGAGTTTTTCTCGCTGGCCCATGGCAAGGGCCTCGCGGGCCTTTTCAGCATCGACGACATGCTCCGGGGCATTCTTCACAAAAGCCTCATTGGCAAGCTTTCGGCGGACTCCCTCGAGGTCTCTGCCCACTTTTTCAGCCTCTTTCTCCATGCGCTCGATCTGCTTCGCTATGTCGTCAATCTCCTCGCCGGGCAGCACTATCTGGTGCACGTCCACAATGGTCGTGACGGCTTTCCCGGGAAGCTTCTCCCTTGCATCAACAATGACAAGCTTCTCCAGGACCCCCAGGTTTTCAATGAGGGCCCGCTCGGCGTCAAAAAGGCGGGCACACTCACCGGAATCGGTGTGCAGGTATATGACTGTTTTCTTTCGGGGAGGGAGGGCGACGTCGCTTCTCAGGCTTCTTATCCCCCTCACGGCGTCAAAAAGCATGGTGATATTCTTTTCAGCACCCTCATCTATGAGAGCACCATCGGCATCAGGCCAGGACGCACAGGATATGCTCCCCTCGCGGCCCGGGAAAAGGCTCCAGAGCTCCTCGGTGATGAAAGGCATGAGAGGATGGAGAAGCCTTAAAAAGCGGCTGAATACATAGTCAAATATGGTGACAATCCTCTCCCTCTCGATCTCGGCAGCGCCCTCGTTGAGCAAGGGCTTCACTATCTCGATATACCAGTCACAGAAGTCGTCCCAGAAAAAATCATAGAGCATCATGCTGATGGCATCGAAGGAATAGCCCTCAAAGGCTTCCCCGGCGCTTGCCACCACCTTGTTCATGCGGCTCAGAATCCACCGGTCAGCAAGGCTCAGGGAGAAATCCCCCGGCTTTTTTGAGGGGAGGCTCTCAGGATAATGGGAGAGGCAGAAACGGGCGGCGTTCCATATCTTGTTGGCAAAATTCCTGCTCATCTGGATGCGCTCGTCGGTGTACACGATATCCTGCCCCTGGCTTGTCATGTAGATGAGGCCGAAGCGCGTGGCGTCGGTGCCGTACTTATCGATGAGTTCAAGGGGATCGACGCCGGTTCCCAGCGACTTGCTCATTCTCCTGCGGTCCTTGCCCAGGATGGTGGCATGGATATAGACGTCACGGAAGGGGACCTCTCCCCTGAATTCAAGCCCCATCATGATCATGCGGGCCACCCAGAGGAAAATGATGTCGCGGGCGGTGACCAGCACATTCGTGGGGTAGAAGAATTTCAGGTCATCGGTTTCCTGAGGCCACCCCATGGTGGAGAGAGGCCAGAGGCCCGAAGAGAACCAGGTATCGAGCACATCGGTTTCCTGCTCGAGGCGATGGCCATGGCACGAGGGGCATTCCACGGGATCTGACAGGAAGGCATCTCTATGGCTGCAGTCGCTGCAGGTCCACACGGGAATCCTGTGTCCCCACCACAATTGCCTCGAGATGCACCAGTCCCTGATATTCTCCATCCAGTAGCGGTAAATGGCGGAGTACTTCTCAGGTATGAAGCGCACCCTTCCCTGCTTTTCCGCTTCTATGGCCGGCGCGGCAAGCTCCTTCATCTTCACGAACCACTGCCACGAGAGGTACGGCTCTATGACGGTATGGCAGCGGTAACAGTGGCCCACTGAATGGGTATAGTCTTCAATCTTTTCAATGAAGCCCCCTCCCTCGAGGTCTTCCAGGATCTTCTCCCTGCAGCGGAAACGGTCAAGGCCCTCATAGGCCCCTCCCGCCTCTTCATTCATTATCCCCTTTTCATTGATGACCACAATGAGCGGCAGGCCATGGGCCTGTCCCACCTCGAAATCAACGGGGTCGTGGGCCGGCGTAATCTTGAGGGCGCCGGTGCCGAAGGCGGGGTCCACGGCTCTGTCGGAAATGACGGGCAGCTTTCTTCCCACGAGAGGGAGGACCACTTCCTTCCCGGCAAGAGCGTGATAGCGCTCATCTTCCGGGTGAACACAGACTGCCGTGTCTGCAAGAATGGTTTCGGGCCTCGTGGTGGCTATTACGACTCCCTGTGAGCCTTCAGGAGCATTGTACCGGAGGTAATAAAGCTTGGAAGCCTTCTCCTCATGCTCCACCTCAAGATCGGAGAGAGCCGTAAGGCAGCGGGGGCACCAGTTGATGAGGCGCTGCCCCTTGTAGATGAGGCCCTTCTGGTAAAGCCTCACGAAGGCTTCCCTTACCGCCCGGGAACACACCTCGTCCAGGGTAAAGCGCTCTCTTGTCCAGTCACAGGAGACACCGAGCCGCTTGAGCTGCATGATGATGGTGCTGCCGTATTCATCTTTCCATTTCCACACGCGCTTTACAAACTCTTCCCTGCCCAGGTCATACCTGGTGAGCTTTTCAGAGGCGAGCTGCTTTTCCACCTTGTTCTGGGTGGCGATACCGGCATGATCGGTGCCGGGGATCCAGAGCGCCTCAAAGCCCATCATCTTCTTGCCACGGATAAGGATGTCCTGGATCGTGTTGTCCAGGGCATGGCCCAGGTGGAGCGATCCGGTGATGTTGGGCGGAGGGATTACGATTGAATAGGGCTTTTTGCGGGAGCTGCTGTCGGCCCTGAAGAGGTTATCGCTGACCCATTTTTCGTACCATCTGTTTTCCACATCTGCGGGCTGGTAGACTTTTTCAAGACTGAGCTTCTTCACCTTACTCCATTCCTTTTATCGAATTGATGTCCAGCACCTTCGGTGCTTTCTGCGCCGCTTTCTCGGGGTTCTGCGGTCCTCCCACGTAGGAGAGGTCGCTCATGCTCATCTCAAGCTCCACCTTCTGCTTGGCAAGCTTTCTGCTCATCATCTTGAGGAAGGCATCGATGACCTTTGGCTCAAATTGCGTGCCAATACACTCATCTTTCATCTTCTTGAGAGCCACCTCGGGGGACATCCCTTTTCTGTATGGCCTGTCGCTTGTCATTGCATCGTAGGTATCGGCGACACCTATAATCTGGGCGCCGAGGGGGATAGCTTCTCCCTTGAGCCCATGGGGATAGCCTTTCCCGTCCCATCGCTCATGATGGTGAAGGACCAGGTCCAGCACCTCTTTTTCAAGGGACCCGATACCGGTGAGAATTCTCACCGAAGCATTGGTGTGGTCTTTCATGATGGCCCATTCATCAGGCTCAAGGGCCTTATCTTTCCTGAGGATGCTGTCAGGCGTGGCGATTTTTCCCACATCATGGAGCGTGGCAGCCTTCTTGATAATCTTCACCTGATCCTCGGTGAGCGCCATGGCGATGGCAAGGTTCTCGGAAAATTCACGGACACGCTCGACGTGGCCATGGGTATACTCGTCCCTTCCCTCGAGAGCCTGTGCAAGGCCCAGGATGGTCTCGTCATAGCTTCGCTCCACCTGCTCGATGTACTCGATGTTCTTGATGGAGATGGCGACCTCTATCGAAATGAGGCTTAAAAACTCCTCCATGTCCTCGGTATAATCGGTACCCATGACGAAATTGGCGAGGCCGATGAGGCCGAAGGGCTTGGGGTCATTATGGGTCTTGAGAGGCACGCAGATGAGGTTCTTGATCTTTTCATGGGTCCCCGCGAGGGCCGTCATAAGCTTGTCCTGGTTGTCCTTGCCGAGCCTTATGGGCGTTCCCCTCGTCACGACCTCGTAGAAAAGCTCCGACATCTCGAAGACCTTCATGGTGATCTCGGTGAGAATGCCGTCGTAGTGCTTCACTTTCAGAAAGTTATTTTCAAGCCTCATCAGAAAGGCTGCCTGGGAGTTGATTTCCAGGCGCGTCTTGCTCACGATATCCTGGTAGAGGGCCTGGAGCTCTTTCTGAGTCGCGATGTCATGGGCTATATGGCGGATGGTGTTGTTTTTCTGCCGCTCCTGCTGGTACGCCTCCTGAATTTTCTTTCTTTCTTCGCCCTGGCTCCTGATGATGCTGTAAGCCTCCTCAAGGGTCTTGGGCACCTGCCAGGAGATGCCGGAGCTCTCTATCTGCTTATCCTTGACCGCTGAGACTGTCATCTCAAGGGGAGCTTCCTCGTCATTCTTCTTCCCGATCCGCAGCTTTTTCCTGAATTCCGTCTCCATCATTGAGGGGATGACGATAATATAGACAAGGGCGAGAAACAGCCCTGCATAGACCAGTATTTCAGCGGGAAGAATCTTCTTGATCATGAGCACCAGTGCCGCAACAAAAGCAAGCACGGTGGTTATCTGAAGGATCCTCACAATTGGTGCCATTACATCTTCGCCTCTTTCGGCTGGCTTTTGGTTTCTGCGGAGAACATATGGATGAATTCCCTGTACATGTCGGGATTGAAATGCTTCTTGTTCATCTCGTTCATTATCTCGATGGCCTCTTCATGGGTATAGCGGGTGCGGTAGGGCCTGTCTGTAGTGAGGGCGTCGTACACATCGGCTATGGTGATAATCTGGGCCTCGATGGGAATCTTGTCCCCCGCTATCTTGCGGGGATAGCCGGTGCCGTCAAACTTCTCATGGTGGTGGAGTATCCCGGGGATGCAGTCGCGGAGAAAGCTGAGAGGCTCAAGCATCCTCGCCCCTATTTCCGAGTGGTCCTTGATCTGGGCATATTCCTCGTCATTGAGCTTCCCCGGCTTGTTCAGGATGGCGTCAGGGATGCCGATCTTACCAATGTCATGGAGCGAGGCCGCAAGGCCCAGGCGATCGACAAATCTCTTGTCAATCTGGGGGATGAGCCCTCTTCCGAGCTTTCGGGCAAGCTTCTGGGAAAATTCCTTGACCCGCTCGGAATGGCCCTGGGTGTATTTGTCCCTCTTTTCCAGGAAGATGGCGATGGCCACCGTCGTATTGATGTAAGTCTTCTCCAGCTCCTTGTCAAGGTTCATGTTGTGGATGTAAAAGGCATATACCCCGTTCACCGTGGCGAAAAGCATCTTCTCATGCTCCGAGAACTCTTCCGGCTTGCGCTTGTTCATCACCAGCAGCACGCCCATAAGCTCATTGCCGGGTTTGAAGGGATAGAGAAGGACTTCACTGATGTTTTCCTGGAGGCTCTTGAAAAATTTCATCTGCGAGGCGCTCTGTTTCTCGTGAAGAAACACAGGCTGGTTTTTCTCCTTGAGCCACCTGATAAAGGCATCAGGCACCTTGAGCCTCTCGATAAGGTCTGCAGGGAAGCCTGCTGAGCCGCTCAGGACAAAGTCCTCGCCCTCGCGGAGAAAGATGGCCGAATAGTCGGCACCTGAATTATTGATGATAAAGCTTGCGAGGATGCTGTATATCTCGTCGGGCTCCTTGCCCTTCACGGAGAGGAGGGTGGAAAAGAGGCTGTTGAGGACCTCCTTGCTCTTGGCGCTGGGGGGCTCCTGAAACGAGGCTGAAGGCTGCGGGACAGGCGGCTCCCCGTCTTTCGCCGGCTGCGGAGAGGGCTTTTTCCTCCCGCCTTTCATCTTCTCGAGCGTGGCGCCTATATAGAAGCCGAGCACGGTGAATAGAAACACAATTATCCCGAGGACGGCAAGTATCTGTGGCGTGAGACTTTTGGGCATGGCACTCCCGCTTTTCCTTAGTTATTCCCCCCACCGGCTCTGCACTAGGAAGCTTCTTTCTGCACGTCTCCGACATAATAGAGGGAGGGCTGGGCATGGCCCTCGACGACCTCGGGATTGATGATGCATTTTTTCACTTCGGTGCATGAAGGAATCTCATACATGATATCCAGCATAATCTCTTCTATGATGCTGCGCAGGGCTCTTGCCCCGGTCTTGCGCTTCTGGGCTTCCTTGGCGATGGAGGTGATACCCTCCTTGGTGAATATGAGCTCCACGTTATCCATGCTGAATATTTTCTGGTACTGCTTCACAAGGGCATTCTTGGGCTCAACGAGAATTCTCTGGAGCATATCGGCGTCAAGAGGGTGGAGGGTCACCACGATGGGAAGGCGCCCCACGAACTCGGGGATAAGGCCGAATTTCAGCAGATCCTCCGGCATGACCTGCGACAGAATATCGCCGATTCTCTTTTCGCGCTTTGTCTGAATTGACGCCCTGAAACCCAGGGACTGCTCCTTGACCCTTGACTCAATGATTTTTTCCAGATCCTCAAAAGCCCCGCCGCAGATAAAGAGCACGTTCGTGGTGTCTATCTGGATAAACTCCTGGTGAGGATGCTTGCGGCCTCCCTGGGGAGGCACGTTGGCCACGGTCCCTTCCAGAATCTTGAGCAGGGCCTGCTGCACTCCCTCTCCCGAGACATCGCGGGTAATGGAGGGATTCTCGCTCTTGCGGGCTATCTTGTCAACCTCATCAATATAGACGATCCCCTGCTGCGCCTTTTTCACGTCATAGTCAGCGGCCTGGATGAGCTTGAGAAGTATGTTCTCCACGTCCTCTCCCACGTAGCCGGCCTCGGTAAGGGAGGTGGCATCGGCAATGGCAAGGGGCACGTTGAGGATCTTTGCAAGCGTCTGGGCAAGGTAGGTTTTTCCACATCCGGTGGGACCTATCAGAAGTATGTTGCTCTTCTGGATTTCCACGTCATCGCAGTTCTGGTTGCTCATGAGGTGGATCCTCTTGTAATGGTTATACACAGCCACGGAGAGGGTCTTCTTCGCCTTCTCCTGGCCTATGACATACTGGTTCAGGATATTATTGATCTCCTTGGGCTTGGGAAGGTTGATGAAGCGGAGCGAGTCCTCGCCGTGATGGGAGAGCTCCTCCTCGATAATCTCATTGCAGAGCTCGATGCACTCATCGCAGATATAGACACCGGGCCCGGCGATAAGCTTTCTCACCTGCTCCTGGTTCTTCCCGCAGAAGGAGCACTTAAGCTGTCCCCTGTCATCGCCAAAACGAAACATTTACTGCCTCCTTGCTCCCCTGCCGCATGAGCCGGCGCCACAGGCACTCCTGTGAGGTCCTGTAAAAGGAAAATGAATAAATCCCTTCCGTGCGCTGCCGCACAGAGAGATCCCAGAAGGAAATACTGCTTTGATCTCTCTTCTAAATTGTACCACAAAAAGGCACCCCGAGACAACTACCGGGCTTCCTTGGTGATGACCTTGTCGATAATCCCGTACCCCACGGCCTCATCGGCTGACATATAGTAATCTCTCTCGGTATCATGGATCACTTTCTCAAGAGGCTGCCCCGTGTGCATGGCGATTATCTTGTTAAGGGTCTCTTTTGTCTTGATAATCTCTTTCGCATGAATGTCTACATCGGTGGCCTGCCCGCCGATTCCCTTCACCCAGGGCTGATGGATGAGGATACGCGAGTAGGGAAGGGAAAAGCGCTTCCCTTTCGCGCCGCCGCAGAGAAGGAGCGCTGCAGCACTGGCGCCCATGCCGATGCAGATAGTGGAGACATCTGGCTTTATCACCTGCATGCAGTCATAAATCGCGAGCCCTGCCGTGGTTGATCCGCCAGGGCTGTTGATATAGAGGTCTATGTCCTTGTCGGCGTCCTCCTGCTCCAGGTAAAGAAGCTGGGCGATCACCAAGTTCGCCAGGTGATCGTCTATGGCGTCGCCGAGAAAGACAATCCTGTTCTTAAGAAGCCTCGAATAGATATCATAGGCACGCTCGCCGCGGGCAGTCTGCTCGACCACCATAGGGACAAGGTGCTGTGACCGGATATCAGGAACCACTGTGAACTCCCCTTTCTATTAAAGCATCGTTGCTAAATCCCGGCCTTATTCTGAAGCAAGGGCTTCCACGGCCTTTTCCTCTTCCGGCCCGCCTTTTTCCTTCCGGAGAGGCACGTAAGAGATGACGGCATTCGCCACCAGGAACTCCATGGCTTTCTTCTTGAGCATCGCGTACTTGAGGCCTGCAAGCCTGCCTTCCTTTTGTAAATTTTCTTTCAGTGCGCCAAAATCCTGCTTCAGCTCTCCGGCGATTTCCTTTACCTTTGCCTCTACCTCCTCGTCGGAAACGGCAATGTTTTCCTTCTTTGCCACAGCCTCAAGGGCTATTTCAAGCTTTCCAATGCGCTCGGCCTGAGGCTTGAGGCTCTCAAGGTAACTCACCACCTCGCTCTGGTTCTTTCTCACATAGTCTTCAAAAGAGAGGCCCTTGGCGGCGAAGTTTCTGCGCATGTCATCGAGCATCATCTGCTGCTCATAGGCCACAAGCGAGGGAGGAAGGGAAATTGCCACTTTTCCCAGGAGCTTTTCCGCTATGGAGTCCTCCACCTGAGCCCTGGTCTGCTCATCGACCTTTTTCACAAGCTTCTCCTTGATATCATTTCTGAGCTCTTCAAGGGTCTGGAACCTGGAAACCTCTTTTGCAAAGTCATCATTGAGGTCGCTCAGTACCTTTTTCTTGATGCCGTGCAGCTTGAAGTGGAAGTCTACGGGTTTTCCCTTCAGATCGGAGGGATAGTCCTCAGGAAAGGCCATGGAAAAAGTCTTTTCTTCACCCTTTTTCAGGCCCCTGAGGTGATCGATGAAGCCGGGAATGAACATGTCCTCGCGGATCTCCATCTGGTAGTTGGTGGCGCTTCCCTTGTCCACAGGCCTGCCTTCCGAAATGCTCTCGAAATCGACAATGGCCATGTCGCCTGCGTCCAGTCCTCTGTCCTCTCCAATGTCCTCGAAGCGGGCTGCATTTTCCTGCATGATATGGATGGTTTTTTCGACATCCTCGTCCTTCACCTCAGGCTTTTCCTGCTCAATCTCGAGGCCCTTGTAGCCCTCCAGGTCAACCTCAGGTTTCACCTCGATGAGGGCAGTGAACTTGAAATCCTTTCCCTTTTCGAGCTCCTTGATTTCTATGGAAGGCTCCGCGAGAGGAGTGAGCTGCTCTTTCTCTATCGCATCCTGGAGCGCTTTGGGCAAAAGCAGATCACGGACCTGCTGCATGATAAGGTCACGGCTTATCTGGCGCTCGGCCAGTTTCAGGGGGGCTTTCCCTTTCCTGAAGCCCGGCACCACCACGTGCCTCACCGCCTCTTTTACCGTCTTTTCAAAGGCACGGTCTACTTCCGCTGCCTCGACGGCAATTTCAAAAGTATACGTGGAATTCTCGCCCTTCTTCACCTCTACGCTCATAACCTCACTCCTTGCCTTGTAATAATCGTATTTTCACCGACATCTCATCAGGCCAGAGAACATCCCGGCGCATGCCTCGCTGCTGAGTGCATCTCCCGCACACCGGCGAAGAGTATCCCCCAGAAAAAGAAACGCGCCCCCACTAGCCGGTCCGCGCCTTCTTTTTGATGAACATTCCCCATAGAGACTGGTTGTCCGGAGAATCGTGTGGAGCGGAAGAAGGGATTCGAACCCTCGACCCCCGCCTTGGCAAGGCGATGCTCTACCGCTGAGCTACTTCCGCATATGTCTCATCTCAGACTCTTTCACATGGGCGAGAAGGGACTTGAACCCCCACGGCCGCGAGGCCACAAGATCCTAAGTCTTGCGCGTCTGCCAGTTCCGCCACTCGCCCGTGACGCTTAATCCGGCACGATCTCTTATACTATTCAAGAGAGGGAGAAAATTTCCTTTCATCCCTCCCTGATTCCCGAGGGATGGGCCATGAGGGGCTCGAACCCCCGACCCGCTGATTAAGAGTCAGCTGCTCTACCAACTGAGCTAATGGCCCGTATTTTGCTGCATGACCGGTCGTGAGTGCGTGGGCCGTGCTGGGATCGAACCAGCGACACCCTGATTAAAAGTCAGGTGCTCTACCACTGAGCTAACGGCCCGGTGCCTGGTTTTCCCGGCGCGCCCGGAGGGACTTGAACCCCCAACACACGGATCCGAAGTCCGTTGCTCTATCCATTGAGCTACGAGCGCACACCACCGGAAAGATGCGCTCTGCGCCCTCACACGTTCAGGGTGAGTGATGGGATTTGAACCCACGGCCCCTGGTTCCACAGACCAGTGCTCTAAACCACTGAGCTACACTCACCGTCTCTGTCAAAGACCATCTATTTCAACACTCTTTTACCCAAGGCGCGGCCAAAGGGACTCGAACCCCTGACCCGCTGCTTAGAAGGCAGCTGCTCTATCCTCTGAGCTATGGCCGCACGCATTTAACCGGACTCTAAAAGTCGGGGCGAGAGGATTTGAACCTCCGACCCCCTGGTCCCAAACCAGATGCGCTACCAAGCTGCGCTACGCCCCGAACACCATTAGGTTTACCATAGTATAACCCGAATAAAAGGGTTTGTCAATATGAAGGATTTTTCCTTTCAAGCGAGAACTTCCAAATCCCCCGGCGGTGCAGCACCGCCCATTTTATAAAAAAAGGATGCCTAGAGGGGTGCATGAACTTTCAATCATCATGACCATGACTGATATAATAAGGGAAAAGCTCGCGGCGGAGTATGGCGAAAAAGAGGTTCCCGTGGAGAAGGTGGCCATGGCCGTGGGCAAGCTTTCCACCGTCGTGCCCGATGCTCTTCAGTTCGCCTTCGAGACCATGAAAAAGGGGACCATTTTCGAGAATGCCGAGCTCCTTATCAGGGAGATCCCCATTTCCTGCCTCTGCCGGGCCTGCTCTTCGTCATTTGAGATAGAGGAGCCTTCATTTCACTGCCCCCGCTGCGCAAGCCCCGATATCGGCATCACGGGGGGGAGAGAGCTCTTTATTGATTCCGTAGAGGTGTCTGAGACCATGTCTGAAAGGAGTACCCGCAATGGAAGTTAAGGTCCTTCAGGATATAATGAAGGCGAACGATTCACTTGCCGAGGAAAACGCGTCGCTCTTCAAGGCAAGGAGAATATTCGCCGTCAACATGATGAGCTCACCGGGATCAGGGAAGACCACGATCCTGGAGCGCACCCTCTCGCTCCTGGCGGGGACCACGAAGGTGGCCGTGATAGAGGGCGACGTGAAAACGACCCTTGACGCCGAGAGGCTTGCAAAATATCAGGTCCCCGTGGTGCAGATCCATACGGAGCTTTTCGGGAGCACATGCCACCTTGACGCCAACATGGTCATGAGGGCCTTCAGGAGCCTTCCCGGAGACGAGCCCTTCCGGCTTCTCTTCGTGGAAAACGTGGGGAACCTCGTGTGCCCCGCCGGCTTCAAGCTCGGAACCGACAGGAATGTCGTCGTGCTCTCGGTGACCGAAGGGGAAGACAAGCCACTCAAGTACCCCGCCATGTTCAGGAACAGCGATCTGCTCCTCATCAACAAGGTGGACCTGCTCCCGCACCTTGAGTTTTCCATGGATGCTCTGTTTGCAGCCGTGAAAGAGATTAATGCCGCCATAAAGATAATCACCCTCTCGGCAAAAACTGGCGAGGGCTTCGACGGGTGGACCGCCTGGCTCGCCGAGGGGATGAGCGCCAAGTCACTCCCCTAGGGAGCTGTCAAAGCCTGCCATGTCGGCGAGCTCTTCGGCGGTGATCTCCTCAAAGGCGCAGGTCCTGTTGCGGCCCGCTCTCTTTGCCTTATAGAGCGCGCAGTCGGCATACTTCATCAGGAGCTGAAAGTCCCCCGCATCATCAGGGAACGTGGCAATGCCAAGGCTCACGGTGTTTTTCACAAGAAAGCTCTCATACTCGTGGGATGTGGCCTCAATCATCTTCCTGAGGCGCTCGCAGAACCCCCTGGCCCCTTCAAGCGAGGTCTCGGGAAGGGCGAAGCAGAACTCGTCGCCGCCATAGCGCCCTATGAAATCGATGGACCGGACCGATTTTCTGAAAATCCTGCTCACCGCCACGAGGATCATATCACCTTCCTGGTGGCCGTATCGGTCATTCACCTCCTTGAAATGGTCGATATCGACCATCACGAGAGAGAGCTTGTGATTGTACCTCTTGGAACGCCGCACCTCGTCCTCGAGCTTCTGCATGAAATGGCGTTTTATAAAGAGACCGGTAAGGCCGTCGGAGACTGCGAGCTCGAAGAGGCGGGCGTTATTGATGGCCACGGCGGCCTGGTTGGCAAGGGCCATGCTCATGCCAAGATCATCTTCAGTAAAGTCCGAGGAATCCTTCTTGTTGGAGATATTGATCACGCCGATGCATTCTTCATAGACTTTGAGAGGCACGCAGAGAATGTTTTCTATGCGCATCGAAGGGTCCCGGGACTCGATGAAGCGGGGATCGTTTCTGGCATCATTGATGATGAGGGGATCGCCCGTGACAAAGACCCTTCCCGCCACTCCTTCGCCCTTTTTGATCCGTGTGCACTGGATTTCGCCGCTCAGGATCTTTTCCTCGATATCAGGATCAACGCCCCTTACCACGCGGATCACCATCTCATCGGTCTTTTCATCGTAAAGCATGAGGGAGCCGCGCTGGCTCTCCGCAATGGCAATGGCCCTGTCAAGGATGAGGGCCAGGAGCCTGGTGAGGCTGTCAACAAAATTCAGGGCTTTCCCCACGTCATAGAGGATGGAGAGGTTCTTCATCTGCTTTTCAAGGCGCTTTGTGGCGTCCTCGAGCTTCTTCAGCAGAAAGGCATTTTCGAGAGCCACGGCGGCCTGAGAGGAGAGAAGGGAAAGGAAAGCGCTGTCAACATCGCTGAGCGAGGGCGCGTCAATGGTCAGGATCCCCACGACATTTTCCTTGGCCCTCAGGGGGATCCAGAATGCCGATTCAATGCCTGAAAGGGCGTTTTCCTTGAAGATGCCGGGAAAACGGAGCTCTCCGTCCACGTTCCTGACTGAGAAGGGCTCACCGTTCGCAACGAGACGCCAGAAGAACCCCTCCCTTCCCCGGTAGCGGAACTTCTCAGCCTCTCCCGCCCCGTATCCCTGTGAAAAAGCCACCTTGTAGATCGCTTCCTCTTCATCAAGGACAAAGAGGCAGCACTTCTTTACTTTCACGCGCTCCACGACGACAGAGAGAAATATCTCGGCAAGGACCTTCACCTGATGATGGGCCACAAGGACTTTATTGGCCTGGGCGATGGTGAAAAGGTCAAAGACCCGCTCGTCAAGCTGCCTGCTACGCAAGCCCGCATGGCTGAGCTTCTCCCTGAGCTCCCTGTTCTCATTGACAAGCTCCTCGAGCTTTTTCCTGAGGGTGCCGTAATCCTCTGCCGCAATGAGCGCCAGGAGCTCCTGAGGGGAATCTCTCTCCGGCACTTTGAAATCCTCGGGTCCCGGAGCATACTCATCATGCTGGAGCCAGAGCCCTCCTCCCGAGGTGATGTTCAAAAGGGAAAAGAGCCCGTCATTCCCGGTGTCTGAATGGTCATCAGGGTGTTTCATGGTGCTCACTCCCTTTTCAGACCCCTAGTGATCAAAAATGGATCGTGCAGGCTGAGTAAAAACACTGGGAGCGGGTGACGAGTTGAATATGGAGCGCTGGCTGTTGCTCGGGTCCAGGATGCTTGCGGGTCTGGTGGCAGTCGTCACGGTGCTGGTAGTGAGGGTGGGATTATTATTGTAATAATAATAGGGGTAATTGTTATAGTAATAGCCGGAGCTGTAAATACCGTAAGGAGCGCTGTCATAGTATGAATAGGGTGCCTGAGTGGACTGGGTCTGCGCCTGCTTCGGGCTCTCGCTCTCCTTGAGGGGAGCCTGCCTGGGAGCCGCGGCAAAATCCCCGGTGATGGCCGTGGAGCGGTCGCTGCCGTAGCCCGACCAGACAAAAGCTCTGTACGAGCCCGCCGGAAGGTATATTGAGGTGTACGGCCCGGGCCGGTCATCATAAAAGACTCTCCCGATGCCATCGACAATCCTGAGCCTGTTCACCGAGGGATCGACAGAGGTGAGGTTCAGGTACGGTGAGGCGCTGGTGCTCGTCACCGTCGCCTGGGCTCCCTGGACCTGGGAGTTCGACGAGAGGAACACATCGGCTCCCCACGAGGGCATGCCGCATGCCACCGCAAAAAGGAGGGCCAGAACGCCCTGATAAATTGTTGTTTTCATGGATCCACCCCCTGATTCCTGATAAACCCACAGTCTTCTCATTGTATAGTATACCTCATTTTCCCAAAAAATCCAGTGGAAGGCGTACATATTTTCCGCCGGGGCAGAAAGACCTCTCACCGGCTCACAAGGAGGATAAATGGCATGACCGATGAATAGAAGTGTGAGAAAGGGGCCTTTACACCACCTGCCATGAAAGAGAGCTACGCCGGCCGCGTCATCAAGGACCGTTACAGGATCATCAGGGAACTCTCATCGAGCGAAGAAGACGATGTGCTCCTTGCCGAGGACGTCATCGGGGGAAAAATAGTCTCGATGAGAATAATCCCTTACAATTACCAGGATGCCGAGGCGATCAGGGAAGCAGAGACCATGTTCCAGAACCAGCTTGACGTCCTCTGCCGCCTCGAGCACAAGGGGCTTCCCATGATTCTCGAGGGCTTCACCGAAAAGATGAAGATGTGCATCGTCACCGAGCACCACGAAGGCCGGTCGCTCGAGCAGATGCTCATGGTGGTGAAGCAGTTTTCCCAGGAAGATGTGCAGAAATGGGCTCTTGAGATCCTGCGCGTTATCGATTACCTTCACTCCCGGTACCCGCCCGTCATCTTCAGGGACCTCAAGCCCGAGAATATCCTGATTAAGAATGACGGCACCGTTGAGCTCATCAACTTCGGCCTTGCGAGAACCTACAAGCCTTTCAAGACACAGGACACCGTGGTGAGGGGCTCAAAGGGCTATGCAGCCCCTGAGCAGTATGGGGGGAGAGGGCAGACCGATGCAAAGGCCGATATTTACTCCTTCGGCGTCACTGTCCACCGCATGCTCACAGGGCACGATCCCTCCAAGTCTCCTTTCAACCTCCCCCCCCTTTCGTCACTGCGCAGCGACCTGTGGCCAGGGTGGCAGTCCATCATCTCGAAAGCAACGGAGCTTAAAAGCGAGAACCGATATAAAACGGCGAGAGACCTCCTCAGGGATATCCAGGGCCTCACGGAGCAGCATTCCGAAAACGGGGGCCGTCCTGCCGCAGAACAGAAAAACGGGCCCGACCCCCTGCCGGTACCGCAGAGCTTGCCTTTCACAGGCAGGCCGGCGGTAAGAGCTGAAAAACCGCAGAAGAGCACCGCTCCGGTTATGGCCAGGGGAATCTTCCTGGTAATCGCCCTGATCGTGATACTCTGCCTCGCTCTCCTCTTGAAGCCCCTGACGACGGCGCTTGCCGCAGCCTTTCTCGCCGCCATAGCGCTGGGCGCGGGAGGGTACTTTCTCTTTTTCAGGAAGCGATAGCTTTCAGGGCATGAAGGCCTCCCTCTGGACTGCCTGCCTTTCCTCGCCCGTCAGCGTATGGGAGAGGAGGAAGGGGAGGCCGCAATGCCTCAGGTAAAGGAAAAGAACCTCGCGGTAGCGGAGGTACATCCAGAGGGGCTCGCCGTATTTTTCCGCGCAGGCATACTTGCATATCTCGGCGACCTTCATGATATCAAGGGGCGCCATGCCCGAAGTGGATTCGTAGGCGAGGCTCGTTGACAGCTCCATGTCGTCATGGATGACATGGATAAGGCCCCGGAGCATGCTCTTCTCACGGAGCTTTGAATGCTTGCCCAGTGTGAAGATGCTTCTCCCGTAGGAATGGATGATATCGGTATGGTCCCTTATGAGCGAAATGGTCTCGGCGGCTTCCGCCTCGGTCTCCGTGGGGAAGCCGAAGAAAATGTAGGCAAAATTCCATATGCCCGCCGCCGCTGAGCGCCTCAGAATCTCAAGCCGCTTATCAAAATGGACGCCCTTGTTCACAAGGTCCATTATCCTCCTGCAGCCTGACTCGACTCCCCAGAGTATCATCAGAAGCCCGCTCTCCCTGAAAAGCCTGAGGCGCCCTTCAGTAAAAGCCTCCTCAGTGCGCCCGTTTGAGAACCAGGCGATATCGAGCTTCTCCGCCAGAAGCCTTTTCGAGAATTCCTCCATGTACTGGGGAAGAATGGACTCGTCGATGAACTCGAAATGGGTGATGCCAAAACGGTGTCTGAGGAGCCTGACCTCCGCCATGAGGCGGTCGGGGGCTTTCACATCGGGCGTGATGCCAAAGTCCGTGTCGCAGAAAGTGCATTTCTGCCAGTAGCACCCCTTGCTTGACTGCACCGAGATGACCGGGTCGGGCACAAAATAATCCCCCATGGGCAGCCCCACCAGGTCCTGCATGTGAAGCTCATTGAGGGATAAAGGCGCTCCGCGGGGGGTGGCCCTTGGCTCTTCTCCGTCAATGTACACAAGGGATGGCACTGCGGAAAGCAGAGGAGCACCATGGGACTTTTCAAGCTCATCGATAAGCTTACAAAGAGGCCTTTCTCCCTCACCGAGGACGACGGCATCTGCAAAAAGGGTGAAGAACTCTCGGTGGGCCGAGAGGACCTCGCTGAGCCTGGTAAAATAGTTGCCCCCGAGGGCCAGAAAGGTGCCCGGGGGCTTGCGCTTCATCAGCATCGATGCAAGGGTGAGGCCGGGGAAAAGCTGCGTGGGAGAGTTGATTGAGATGCCGATAAGGCGGGCTTCGAGGCCCAGGAGCCTTGTCGCCTCCCTGGAGAGAAAGCGGTAAAAGAGGTTCTCATCCTTATCAGTGGTAAAATTAATAAGGCCCTGCATCGTGAGGGGGAACAGGGGGGTGAAAAAGTCATTGAACTTTATCCGGGCGGGGAAATAGGGAAGCGACACCACTTCGAGGGCCTTGTCCACGGCGATGAAGGCCTTCACAAGTTCAAAGGGTCGGTAAAACCTCTCTCTCTCGTCAAATACCGAGATTGCATCGGGGAGTGCCATCAGAAGGTGATGGTACTCCTCCATCCGCCCTTCGAGGTACCGGTCTATCTCCAGGAAGCGGGCGCTCTCGAAGCAGGCCTTTTCACCTCTCTCGCCGCGGGCGACGCCCATGGCAAGCTTCTCATTCAGGTATTCATGGACATTCTCCGCTTTTGCCATCGAATAGGTAAGGTATTCCGGGGTGAGAACATGGCGGTAAAAGCCGATATTCAGGTCCTCCACCAGCACGTCATGTCCCTCGCCCCTGAGGTGCCCCGCGAGCTGGCAGAGTGAGAAGTGGGGGTTGAGAGGAATCCACTGCGGGACAAAGACAAGGAGCGACCGGAGTATTTTGCTATCCATTTGAATCCACTATGTTATCAATTATTGACGAGAGTAAGGAAGTCCCCATGTCCAGGGCCTGCCCCCGGGAACGGGAGCCGTCGTCGCCGCTCCCGCCGGCCGGCAAAGGCCTGTCATGGGAAGCGGAAGATGCGGCACCAAGAAGATAGATATTCTCACTGACGTAGCAGGCCATCTCCTCCAGGAGCGGGATCATCTTGTCCTGATAGATGGCCCGAATCTCCCTGATGATCTGATCCTGATGTCTCATGGAGGCCTCTATGAGGTCGTCATCGCCGTATATGTCGAAATCCAGCAGGAGATCCTTGAGCTCCTTGATGCGATAGGCATACCGCTCATATACGTCCATCCTGTGCAAGATCTCTTCTGGTGAAAACTCCATAGATGCCTTCCCGAAAAGGCTTTCCTGGAGCGGTCAGGCGCTCTGTGAAAGCCATAAAAAAAGGAGAGATGTCCCGAATCTCTCCTTCATTATATATGATTTTCACAAAGGGGGTCAAGCAGGAGGGGCACTTCGCTCCTTGAGCCTCGACACCACAAGGGCGGCATTGAAAAGCTGCCCGGCGAAGGCGCCGGCATACTGGATCTTCTGGGCAAGATCCTGGCGCATCGGCGCATTCACCCCATACTGCTTCAGGGTGTCATCAAGGAGCTCCCGCTCATAAAGCTCCTGGGCTTTGGGGCCCTTGTAGCCCCTTTCTCCAAGCTGCCTGTCTATCTGCTCAAACTGCGAGGAAAGATCGCCTCCCTGAGAGGCGCCACCGGCCTCGCCGGCACCGTCAGCTTCCTGGATTCCCTGGAAGCCGCCGGCGAGAAGATCGGTGTCGCACTCAAGTCCGCCGTCCTCTCCCTCATGGGCATAACGCTTTATCGTGAGCTCCTGCACCTTGGCCTGGAGCGTATCCAGGTTCAGGCCGAATTTCTGCTCAATCTTGTCAAGGGCCTTGGTGAAATCACCGTCTTCAAGGCCAAGGGCGTTGTTGCCGCTTGAGTCAATGAAGACGTCGCCGTTGGCGAAGCGGATGGCGGGCTTCCCGTCGATGGTGGTTTCATAGCAGTCAAAGCCCTGCTCTTTGAGGTCCTTGCAGAGGTCTCCCGCCTTGATGTCCATCTGGTTGTGCTCGGCGCATATCTTGGCTATCGCCACCACCTCGTCGGCATCGGTGATCTTGGAGCCTCCCTTGCTTATATAAGTCTCCTGGCCTCCAGGATCAATGCCTTCATCCTTCCCTGCGGCCGCGGCCTGCTGCTGGGAAGCCTGGGGGCCGTCATGGACCTGATCACCCTGGGACTGCTGCCCCATGCCGCCCTCCTGGCGGTTGTCCTCCTTGCGGCTCTGCCCCTCCTGGTTGTCCTGGCGGGGCTGGCGCTCCTCGATATCGGTCACCTTCTTGTCCCTGTCCCGCTCTTCCTTTCTCACTGAGTCGCCGGGGAGATTGAGCTGCCGGTATTTTTGCGCATCTGATATTCCTTCCATGGTGCACCCCCTGAAAAAATAACGATACGAGGCCTCGCCTCATGCTCTTTATCGCGGCCTTCAATGAAATCCCCGTGAAAAGGCCGTGAAAAAAACCTGAAATTCCCGAAAAATTTGTTAAGGATTGGTAACAATGGTGTTCACGAGGGGCCGCCAAGCTCGCCAAGCTTGTAGAGGGCAATGCCGTTTTCCTGGTCAATCTCCAGGACCTTTTCGTAAAGGGCCCTTGCCTTTTCAATGTTCCCCTTTGAAGCATAGTGCTCGGCGCTTGTAAGGAATGAGCCCGCGGCGCTCCTTATGTCGCCCCCGCCACAGGCCAGATCGCCCAGCAGTTCATGGATATCCGCCGCCTCCGGCTCAATTGCCGTAATCACGCCGTACAGGGCCGCTGCCTCTTCAAGAAGACCTTCTTTTTTCTTCGCCTCGGCTTTTTCCCGGAGCATGAGCACCTCATCAAATTCAAGGGACAGGAGCCCTTTCAGGGGCACTCCCTCGCCGACCTGGCCGGCCAGGAAGGAGAGGTGCTCGAGAGTGGTCTTCCCCGGCTCGGCTGAAAACCTTGCCGAGGCTTTAAGGGCAGTCTTCGCGTCCTTGATGAAGCCCTTTTTCAGGCATTCAACGGCCAGGTGGTGGTAAAAGCGCATTGCCTGGGCGGGGTGCTTCACCTCGACGAGGATATCGGCGATCTCATGGGCGATTGCCACGTCACGGGTGTTCATCTCATAGGCGTTCTGCATGAAAAGGAGGGCCTCCTCAAGCATGCCCGAGACCCTGAAAGTTCTCCCCCAGTGCAGGAACTGCGACAGCGCATCTTCCTGCCGGCCGATCTCCCTGGTGATGTCGGCAATCATGAGCCTGGAAAAATAGTGATCGGGCTTGATCCTCACTATCTGCTCAAGGATGGCTATGGCCTCGGAATACATTTTCTGCGAGAGAAAATACTGCGCCTGCCATGAGAGGTGATCAATAAGGGAGGAGATGTCGCCGCGGAGGGCGTAACATTCCCTGATTCCCTCGAAAGCCCGCTTCTGCCCTGGGGAAGCCTCAATGACCTTCCTGAAGTGGCCCAGGGCCTTTTCCCAGTCCTGATCCACAAAGGCTCTCTCACCTTCCATAAGGTGATGCTGAAAGGAAGCCTCGCCGGAGGCTTGTGGGTTATCCTGCTGATCCACAGGAGCCACCTCCTGCCAAAAGGTAAAGTGATGATCCCCTTCCCGGTGCTAAAAGGTAATGCCGGCCCTCTCAAAGAGCTTGATATCGTTCACCTTCGACCGCACTTCCTCTTTCCTGATTATCCCCTTCCTGATGAGATCGATGAAGGCCTGGTCAAGAGACTGCATCCCCACGTCGGCACCGGTCTGAATGATGCTCGATATCTGGTGCGTTTTTCCATCCCTGATGAGGCTTGAGAGCCCCTTGGTGGCAATCAGCACTTCCACGGCGGGGTAACGGCCCTCCAGGTCCTTGCGCTTCACGAGCTGCTGGGCAATGACGGCTTTGAGGGTCTGGGAGAGCACAAGGCGGATCTGTTCCTGCTGCTTGAGGGGGAATGAGTCGATTATCCTGTCCACCGACTTTGCCGCATCGATGGTATGAAGGGTCGAGAGCACAAGAAGGCCCATCTCCGCAGCTTTCAGGGCCAGATCCATCGTTTCCATGTCTCTCATCTCTCCGACAAGTATCACGTCGGGATCTTCCCTTATCGAGGCGCGGAGGGCATCGGCAAAAGAGTTGGCATGGACGCCGAGCTCCCTGTGGGTGATAAGGCACTTGTTGTTGATATGCACATATTCAAGGGGGTCCTCGATGGTGATGATATGGGCGTTCCTGTTCCTGTTAAGATAGTTGAGCATCGCGGCAAGGGTGGTGGTCTTGCCGGATCCCGTGGGGCCTGTGACAAGAACAAGCCCTCTTTTGAACTCCACGATGTTTTTCACCACCGGGGGCAGGTTCAGGTCTTCAATATCCCTGGGGACCAGGGGGATCATGCGGAACACGGCGCCTATCCCGCGGTGATGGGCATAATAGTTTATCCGGTAGCGGGCGAAGCGCGGCACCTCGATGGCGAAGTCAATGTCGCCGGCCTCGTTGAATTTCATATACTGGTCCTCGTTGAGGAGCGGGATGAGGATGGTCTCCAGGTCCTCGTTGCTTATCACGGGAAGATTGCTGATGAAAATATCGCCGTTGACCCTGAATATGGGAGAAACTCCGGGCGTGAGGTGCAGATCGGAGGCGTTATTGTCGCCCATGGCTTTGAAGAGCGCCGCAAGAGTCACGCGGTGGGCCGTGGGGCGCGAGATGAGATCCATGGTCACCATCTCGGGCAGATACGGCGAGATTGCAGAGCCTTTTTCGTCGCCCCCGAGAGAGGCCCCCTGGATCTTCCCGGGCTGCTGGCCCTGAAGCTTCGCGGCCCCGTTGGGAGAAAACCTCACATCGGCGGCAGGGCGGCCCTGCTCTGTGCCCTTGTTGAGGGACTGCTCATATTCATAACGCGGATCTTTCATGGCACTCAGGCATTCCTTGCTTTTTAATAGCCCATCTTCCCCGTCTTCTTGAGATAGGGCTCAAAGTTCTTCTTTTCCACGGCGTACTCATAGGCTGTCTCGGCCTCTATCTTACCCTCCTGGAGAAGCTTCAGGATCTCATCGTCCATCATCTGCATCCCCTGGGCCCTCCCGGTCTGGATAATGGTGGAAAGCTGGTGGGTCTTGCCCTCCCTGATGGTGTTGCAGACAGGCCTCGTGGCCAGCAGGATCTCGACGGCGGGGATGAGGCCCCACCCGTCGGCCCTCGTGAGGAGCTGCTGCCCGATGACGCCGCGGAGTGAATCGGAGAGCATTGCCCGCACCTGCTGCTGCTGGTCAACATTGAAGGAGTCAATGATCCTGTCAATGGTTTTCACGGCGCCGGCAGTGTGCATCGTGCCAAAGACGCAGTGCCCCGTTTCGGCGGCAATTATGGCCATCTGTATCGTCTCCAGGTCCCGCATCTCGCCCACCACTATGATGTCGGGGTCCTCCCTTATGGCAGCCCTGAGGGCCGCCGCAAAGGAGCGGGTATGGAGGCCCACCTGGCGCTGGTTGATGAGGCACTGCTTGATGGGGATGACAAACTCCACGGGGTCCTCTATGGTGATGATGTGGAGCCGGTGCCTGGAGTTTATCATGTCCAGGATGCTCGAGAGCGTCGTGGTTTTCCCGCTCCCCGCCGAGCCGGTGATGAGGATGAGCCCTTCAGGGACGGTGGTAAAGACCTCGAGGGCCTTGGGCAGGTTCAGCTCGCCGAGAGAGGGGATCTTGGAGGGAATCACCCTGAACACGCCGTCCACGCCGTAGCGCTGGTAATAGACGTTTGCGCGGAAGCGCTGGGAGTTTCCCGCAATGGAGATCTCAAAGGCGAAATCGATGTTCTTCTTGGAGGCGAGCTCATATTTCTGCTCCTCAGTGAGGATCCCGCTTATCATCGCCGAGACCTCCTGGGGGGAGCTCACGCGGTTGTCAAGCTTTACCAGCTTGCCGTAGAGCCTCATGATGGGAGGGGACTGGGAGCAGAGATGGAGATCCGAGCCTCCCCGGCCTATCACTTCCTTTAAAAGATCTTCCAGCCTGTACATCCTAGGTCCTTGTTCTTTGCATACTCTCCTTTCTATTCTCGTAAGACCCTCTTTATCCTTCATTCCATGCGCACCCTTGACAGGGAGCCTTCCATGCTGTACAACATATACCATGAGGCCATTTTTCTTTCTTGCGCTCTTTCTGCTGTTCACAGCCCTGCCTGCATCGGCGCAGTTCTTCAACATCACGAGCTCCTCGCCCCGGCATGGCTCCATCGATGTGCCCCTGGACGTCTCGCTCTTTGTCAATTTCAACCACCAGATCAGGGTGCAGAGCATTCGGAAGGACATCCTTTTCGAGGGAACGACGGGGAAAGCGGTCCCCACCGAGGTGACTTACTCCGACACCGAGGAGACCATTTATATCCACCCCAAGATCCCCCTCAAGCCGGGCACCTACTATGTGATATACCTCCAGGATGTCCAGGCGACAAGCTCGTCAATCCTCCACCATGATCACAACACGATAGGCTTCACCACCAGGGGGGGGCACCTTCAGGTGGCTACCTATGTGTCGCCTGCCGAACTCACCCTCCCTCCGGGTGGCGTCAAGGACGTGACCTATACCTTCATTGAGACTGGAGGAGGCCTCGCGGAGCTCATGCAGAGCATCCTGGTCTATGAGGACTCGGGAGGAAGGCTGCTCTCCAAGTCAAGCGAGACCATGAAGCTCATCATCGGAGGAAACAAGACCACCAAGTTTCCCTCTTCCATCGCCATCCCCCAGGATGTGGGCACCATGATGAAGGGGCAGACCATCATGGTGAGAAGGACCTTCGTGGGGCTCGACCATGATGCCAACAAGATTGAGCTGAGGACCGGGGCCAGGGTGACCATCACGGATCCCACGGCCCCCTCGATCCGCATCAACGAGGTGGCCATAAAGGCCCCTGAATACGGGATGATGATCCCCAAAGGCTCCATCATCTCAGCGGAAGGACGCATCAGGGGGATAGGGAGCGGCGACATCCACGGCTCCTTCATCCTGAACGGGAAGCCTCTCTCCTTCTTCGTGGCAAAGATGCAGAACGGCGAGATGGTGAAGGTCCTCGCATCTGAAAAGGCCTTCGCCGAGACGGAGGGAAAGAATACCCTCTCGATGCAGCTCATCTCTCCTGAAAAAAGAGTCTCCGAAGAGGTGGACTACTTTGTCGCCACTTCGCCTTCGGCCCTTCCGATCCTTATCAAGCCTGCCGATGCCTCATCATTTACCCTGCCGGGAGGGACCCCTCCCTTGTTCAGGTGGTCATCAAACCCGTCGGCTGTCGCTTATTTCATCGCCATTGGAAAAAACAGGACTTTCGCCAAGGAAGACTGGATTAAATGCGAGACCAATTCCTACACTCCTGACTGGGTAAAATGGGGAAACCTGGGCTCGGGCTCCTTTTACTGGGCCGTCAAGCCCATCTTTTACAACAGCCAGGAAGGAAAGGAATCAAGCCCCTTTACCTTCACCATCACCAAGAAATGAGGCTTAACGAGTGGAAGAGAGAGAAAAAAAAGAATATGACCGCATTGTGAAAAATGATAAGAACTGGCGCCTCCTCAACGAGGTGGGCGGAAAGGCGGCCCTCTGCTTCAGCCTGCTCTTCATGGCCATGGGAGTATATCTCATCGTGCAGCGGCTTCCCATCAGCACACCGGGCTCTGAAGAGGTCACGCAGATATTCCTGCTCTGGTGCGTCACCTTTATCCTCCTTGCATTCTCGACATTCCTCACAGGGACCACGATTCTCTCCTACTGCAAGGATATCTCCCTGCTCCTGAGCCTCTGCGGCGAGCGCAGCGAGCGCGTCGATCCGGGGCAGTCCCCCGGCGAGAGCTCCGCCTCTCCAGGTGAGAGGTAATGAAGGGCCGGGAATTGTCCAGAGATGTCGCCCTCGCCCCTTATACCACGTACGGCATTGGGGGCAGAGCCGATTATTTCTGGGAGGCGCCCTCACTTGACTCGCTGAAAAAAGGCCTGCACTTTGCAGGGGACGAGGGGATCCCCCTCTTTCTGCTGGGAGGGGGAAGCAACGTGCTCTTTGCCGACGAGGGGATAAGGGGGATGGTGCTCAGAAATGCCGCCTCCGGTCTTGTGTTCCGGGGGAGCACCGTCATGGCCGATTCAGGGCTCCCGCTTGAGTGCCTTCTCAAGGAGGCTCGCGCCTTATCGCTTGGAGGCCTGGAGTTCCTGGCGGGAATACCGGGAACGGTGGGCGGCGCTCTCTACGGGAATGCCGGTGCTTACGGAAGAAGCATCTCCGAAACCCTGGTGAAGGCCACACTCATCGACGCCGGCGGAATAGAGAGAGAGGTGGGCCCCGATTACTTTGAATTCCGCTACCGCCACAGCTCCCTCAAGCACACCAGGGAGATCATCCTCACGGCCACGCTCGAGCTCAGAGAGCGCGACAGTGACTCCATAGGCCGTGAGATGGAAGCCATCATGGCAGAGCGCAGGGAGAAGCACCCCTGGCATCATGGCTCCTGCGGCTGCTTCTTCAAGAATGTCGCCACCGATGACCCGGGAGGGAGGAAGCTCGCGGCCGGAAAGCTCCTTGACAGCGTGGGCGCCAGAGGCCTCGCCAGGGGCAGGGCCCTCGTCTATGAAAAGCACTGCAACTTCCTGATAAACGCCGGCGGCGCCACGGCCCGCGACATCCTCTCCCTGGCGGCGCTGCTGAAGGAAAAAGTGAGAGAAGCCCACCACATCACTCTTGAAGAGGAAGTGCAGATAATCGGCGAGAGACCGCCCTGGGAGCGCTCTATTTAACCGTGAACTTGGTGCCCTTGGGCCGGGGCTCTTCCCTGTATTCCACAAGGGAGCACTGGGGCTTGAAGGTGTAAGGATCCCACATGCCGCCGGTCCAGAGGGTGAGGTGGTTTGCCGAGAAATACTCCACCTGCCCCATGGCCACATCGAAAGGCACCCATCCCGCCTCTTCTCCAAGATAGGCTTCGGCCCAGAGATAGTTCCCCGCGATATTCTCGGAGACCAGGAGCCCCCCGGCGGACCGGGCGGGGATCCCTGCGCTCCTTAAAAGGGCTATGAAAAGCCTCGTTCTTGGGACCCAGTCGCCCTTCATGGCGATGAGCGTGGCCTTGGCAGAGCCTCCCGTGTAGGCAAATGCCACCTGTTCATAGACCCAGGCGCCAAGGCGCCCGGTGGCCTCGCCGACCGTCGCCGCGCCCTTCACGATATCGCGGGCCTTTGCCGCAACAAGGCTGTCATCGGATTCCACCAGAAACTCAGGCTGGCAGTATTGCTTGACAAGGTCCTGTGAATACTCGCAGGGGAAAGCCTTCCGGGGAAGAGTCTTCAGGGATATGCTCCGGGAGGAGAGGGTCCCCTGGAGCACGCCGTCCTGGAAAGCTCCCTCAAAGCTCTGGCAGCTTCTCGCCAGCTTCTCCTTCCCTGTGGCCTCGCCAAGCACCTTCAGGGCGATTTTGGCCCGGAGCGATGCGCAGTTTTTCACATCGAAGGGGATCGATAAGGCAAATGCCGCTCCTATGTCGGGCGGGGTGAGAACGCGGCGGGCCTTTTCCTTCACATAGCTATAATTGAGAGAGGGCGACTCCATCCTGAGGATGGTGCCTCCCTTGTCAGGTGCGATGAAAAGCCGGTGGGCATTTTCACACCCTTCGGACTTTTCTTTCACGCGGTAGACCATAGCCTGCCTTCCCCCAAGCGTCTCTGTGCCCTCCCTGGTGAAGAGAAGCTCCACGTGAGCGAAGGCTCCTGCTGCGAGGCCCTTCACGGCAAGCGTTTCACTTTCCAGCAGCTTTTTCTGCCTCACCAGCAGCGTGAGAAGGGCCACGTTGAAGGTGCCTCCCGAGGGGCTCGAAAGGTCGGTGATAAAGGGGACTTCTTCATAAGGGAGCTTCCGTTCCACCGTTGCCCCTTCCGTGGCGCGCCTCACCTCGGCGGCTCTCTCTCCGAAGCGCATCACTGTCTCTTCCTTGACGAAGGGCGAAGAGTTCTTTATGGTGTACTCCATGGGCCTGCACGTGTCCGCTGCAAGGGTCGCCCGGAGCTCCTGGGAAAACTCTATTCTCTGGTCAATCCTCACAAGGGCTGAGGTCGAGGAATCCACCGCCACCCGCAGCAGGGGCTTTGCCCCCGGGGTGCTCTCTTCCGTTATCGTATAGCGGCTCTGCCCCGCCAGTTCCTTCCCGTAATAGACGGCGTATTCCCCTTCTTCGGGAGAGAGGGTGCCCGGGCCGATTCCTGAGGCAGAAAGATCCCGCGGCGCCGCCGCAAAGAAAAGAACCGCGAGGGCCGCTCCGTAAAACAGTATTTTTTTCATGATGCCATCCTTTCATGTCAATAGGTTCCCGCTCTGAAGAGATTCCAGATTACCGAGGGGCTCACGTGGAGCTTCGTGTCGGTGGCATGGGGCTTCACCACGGGGTTCTTCGGTGTCCCCTCGAGGGTAAAGTAATAGCTCACCTCCACGTTGGCCTGCGAGATACCCACCTGGAGCTTGGGCTTCTTGTCCAGGTCAAGCCTCCCCTTCATTCCGTCACTGTTGCCTGAAAGCCTGAGGGTCCCGTCGCCGAGTTCCTTGCCTTGATAGACCAGGTTCAGCACCCTCCCGTCATAGCTGAAATCGGGCTTCTTCAGGGGTCCCGACAGGGAGAGGGCGCCCTGAAGGTTTCCCTGGATATCGGGCATGGTTCCTCCGAGCCTGTCCACCAGCATCGGGATGGAATTCCCCTCAATCTTCCCGTTCAGCATCAGAGACTGTTTCTCCGGCGACACGTTCCCGGCAAGAAAGAGCGGACCGTCCTCGAAATGCACCCTTAAGGCCGAGATGAAAAAAAGCCCTTTTTTCTCCTCGCCTTCGAGGGTGAGGCGGGGAAGCTTCTTGCCGTCCCACTTGAGGCTCTCGCTCGAGACCACGACCTTCCGGGACTTTTCCTTGCCCTCGTTTATGCGCACCTCGACGGCGGCCTTCCCCGAGAGCCTGTCGTCCTTGAGGGGGAAGAAGCCTGAAGACTTCAGATCCATTTCAGGGAACTTCACCACGGCGCTCAAGGCGCCGCCCGCCGATTCACCCTCCACCGATGCCTCGCTGCCTTCAAGCCTGCAGGAGCCGGAAAAAGCAAGCCCGCCGCCCTGGCTTTCACGGAAAGTGAACCGCGGCGACGCCACGGCCATTTCCTGGAGCCTCCCCGAGGGGGCGGAGATGGTGCCCGCAAGCTTCTCGCCGTCATGGGAGAGGGAGATTTCAGGTTTGGCAAACTGCAGGGACTCAAGGGAGAATTTTTCCGGCTCGATAGTGAAATCCCATCCTTTGTCCTTCACCACACCGCTGAAAAGGGTCTTTCCCAGCACCTCATGGAGGGCCTCGCCCCTGACGGTGAGGGCCTCCTTGTCGCGCCGCGAGAAAGAGAGCCTCATCTCTTTCCATCCTTCGCCAAGAAGCCTGGAAAGCTCGCCCTTCCCTTTTCCCATCAGAGAGGCAAGGCATACCGACGGCGCCTGGGGGGTGAACTCCCCCGAGAGGGTCGGGCCCCCGAGGGTAAAGCGGACTTTTCCCCCTCCGAGGGCAAGATCCTGGAATCCCAGGCCTGTGGCGGTTCCCTCAAAAGCCATCTCGGGCTTTTCCAGGGGTCCGCTCATCGAGAGGGTGCCGGTGATCTTGCCTGCAATGGCCGCGGGAGCATTGGCGGCCGGCGGGCTCTGGGGGGGGGAGGCCGACGAAGGGCCGAGCATATCGGAGAGCTCGGCAAGGTCATAGTCCTTAAGAGCCGCCTTGAGGGCCGCCCGGTTATTCTTAAGCGAGAGGGTGCCGGTAAAGTCAAGAGGGGATTTCCTGCCCATGAGCCTGAGAAGCGAAAACTCCAGGACCTCATCCTTCACGGTAAAAAGGCTTGACAGGGGAGGGAGCTTTCTCCCCCCTGCCACAAGGCTGTCCGAAGCCAGCTTCACAAGGGTCCTCAGGCTCTCCTTGTCCTTCCGGCAGATGATCTCCACCTTTGCCCTGCCCTCGAGGGGGGCCTTCTCATGGCCTGTGGAAAAGGCGCCGAGAGGGAAGGAGTCATGGGAGAACCTCACTTCCTGCGACGCGCGGGAGAGGAGCCCCGAGAGCTCCATGACCTGCCCATGCCACGCCATACTCCCTCCAAGGGTGGTATGGCCTGCCACTTCCTGGGAGAAGGTTATCTTGGGATCCCGGAAGAGCTCTTTGCCTGTTTTGATCTCTTCGGCCTCAAGCTCGCCCCTGAAGGATCCCTTGGCCTGGTGGACCACAAGCCTCGCCGCTCTGAGCTCCATATCCTGGTAAGAGCATTTCTTTGTGGCAAAAGAGAGATCAGCCTTGTCCTTGTCCAGGGTGCCTTCAAGCTGCAGGGGCTCTTGACAGGCAACGGTTCCTTTGAGGGCAAGAGGCTTCTCGCCACCTCCTTCAAAGGAGAGGGAGATATTCTTGAAGGCCATGCCGGCAAGGGCTCCCTTTCCGGCCTCAAGAGTTCCTTTCATGGAGGTCTTGTCCCCCTCAAGGGCCAGGTTCATGGTATCGGCATCAAGCTTTACATACCCGCTGAAAGGCACGGGCGAAAAGGCCTCAACCAGGGAGGGGGAGATGGCGGGAAGGCTGAGGTGGAGCCTCTTTTTCTCGTCGCGGGTGAGGGTGCCCGAGAGGGCAAGATGCTCTTTCCCGAGGGCAAGGGCCAGGTCCGAGAACCGAACGGTGGTGCCTTTGATGATCAGGGAGCCTTGAAGTGCCACCTTCCCTATCATCTTCTCTCCCACCGTGAGGGAGGGGACCTCGGCAGAGCCCTCAAAGACGGTATTGTCAATGGTGCCCTCGAGCACGCCTTTTACCGTCCCCCCCGGCGCGACCTTCAGGGACTTCAGCTCTTCAAGGGGCTTCTTGAGGTTCAGCTCCCGGCAGCCCACGGTAAGCCTGAAACGGTCCTTTTTGAGGGTCCCGGCCAGCGTGAGGTTCCCCACTTCGGTCTTCATCGTGGTGTTCTTCAGGATCACCCCCTGGGGGGTGAGGCAGTAGCCTCCTTCAAGGCGCTCGAAGGAGGTGGAGGAGAAGAGGGTGCCCTCCTTCATCAGAAAGGTGCCTTCGGAAGTGACCTTGGCCGGCGTGAGCTCGACAGAGAGAGAGCCCGAGACATTCCCCCTGAGGGGGATCCTGTCCCAGATGCGTCGTACCTCTTCGAGGGATATGTCCAGGAAATCGCCTTTGATGCGGAGCGACGACGCGCTTTTCACCTGGCGCAGCTCGCCGCTCCCCTTGAATCCGCCCCCGAAAAGCTTTACCGTGCACTGGGGAATCTCGGTCTTCTCGGCGCTCTGGACAAACTGGGAGGTTATTCCCGCCACCTCCACCTTTCCCAGCTTTGCCCTGTCGATGGAAATGGAGCCTTTCCACAGGGGCTGGCCGGTGCCGCTCATCGATGCCGTGATTTCGGCTTTCCCTTCGAGGGGGAGGTCCTTCCTCCCTATCCGCTCCCCTATCTTCTCGAGGCCCATGGCATGGATCGCCACCTGAACCTCGCGGTGAGCCCCGGGGCCGGCAATGCCCGAGACTTCCCAGCTCTCCACAAGGTCCTCGGCCTTGCCCCGGAAACGGAACTCAAGCCCCCCTTTCTTCACCGAGGCCTTGCCCCGCATTTCCCTGAAAAAGAGGGGATATGCCTCGGCTCCGACAGTCATGTCCAGGGAGCCCGATCTCACCGACAGGGGAGGCATGGCTTCAAGAGCCCCTTCCTTGCCATACCGGGCGGCGAACCAGTCTATGAGACGCGGGGTGAGCGTGAGGGTCGGTTCAATGAGATCGATGCGGTCGGCGCTTTCAAGAGAGGGATTCGCGAGAACTTTCCACGGCTGGAAACGGATCACCACCTCGGGGATCACCAGGAACTCTCCCTCCTCGTTGAGCTCAGCCGGCTGATTCACTCTCACCCCTTTGAGCACAAGCTTTCCTGTATAGCTTGTCGTGACTTTTTTTATTTCCACAGGCGCGCCGAGCTTCTGTTGCAGAAAGGAGGCAATCAGGCGGGGATCATTGAAGGTCTTCAGCACGGAGCTCGCCATGAGATAGAGAGCAGCACAGCCGGCAAGCGCAATAAGTATTATGATAATGAAAATACGCTTCCGCCTCAGCCTGATGCCTTCCAGAATCATAGTAACGCAGCTCCGATAGAGAATATTCCAGAAATCACGGGAGCCTCCCTGGTGAAATTATAGGTGAAGGCCGGTGAAAAGTCAAACTTTTGTCCTCCTGTTAACGATTTCTCCCAAGGCTCTACAAAATATACCAGCAAGAAGCGCAGGTAATTCCCTTTTGATGAGGAAAAAGGTATGCATGAGCCTGCCCCGCCCTGGAATAAAATCTTCTCAAGCCATGTAATTCTGGTGACCGTCACCTTCTGGGTGGGGTGATCGACGGGGTGGCCTCTCTTCCCGCAGTGAATCCAGGGGACTGACGGCGCATCATAGTCAGTAGCATAAACCGGGGGTGATACCGATGAGACACAGCCTGCCCTTACTCGCACTCATTATCGCGCTATTCGTCATTGCCGCCATGCCGGCCTCTGCAGGGATCTCCGAAAGTGAGGAGACCACCATCGGAAAGCAGGGCGCCGCGCAGCTCGAGGCCAAATTCGGCCTCTACGCAGATGCTGCCCAGGTCCTGCGGCTTGAAAACCTTGGGAAAAAGATTATCCCCGTCACCGAGAGGCGGGGCCTTGGCTACACCTTCAAGATCCTGAACACCGACAACGTGAACGCACTGGCGCTCCCGGGAGGCTTCGTCTATGTGACCAAGGGCCTCCTTCCCCTCGTCACCGAGGAGGAGCTCGGCTTCGTGCTGGGCCACGAGATAGCCCATGTCTCCAAAAGGCACAGCATCCACCAGCTTGAGAAGCAGATGTGGACCGACATAGGCCTTGTCACCCTCGCGGCAGTCCTCAACAAGGGGCAGATCAGCCAGGGAAGCGCGACGACCATCCAGGCCGCGAGCCTTATCATCAACAGCCAGTATAGCCGCGATGATGAAAGAGAGGCCGATGTGGCCTCCTGCGTCTACATGGTGGCGGGCCTTGGCTTCAATCCGAGAGCCGGTGCGAGCTTCATGAGGAAAATGAAAAAAGCCGGCGGCGGCGAGCTGCCGGGCTTTGTCAACTCCCTTATAGGCTCTCATCCCCTCACGGACGAGCGCATCAAGGTGATTGAGGAGGAAGCGTCCAGGATGGGTTACTGACCCTGCATGGTAAAGCCTGCATACTTCCTGCTCTCTTTGTCCATCAAGAAGGAGAGGATGAAGAAGAGCAGCATCCCGATAAAGAGGCCTATCTTCACCGGCGTCATTATGGCTGCCGGGATGTAGGCCCTGGCGATCTGTTCGAGGCCGGCGGCGAGAAATACCCCCAGGAAGCAGAGCACCGCCATGGCCACGAAGACCTGGTAAAGGCTCTTGAAGAGCTTACCCCTTCTTTCCATGTGGATCTTGGTGACAGAGTCAATCTCCTCTTCCTCGTCGGCAACATTTTCATCAATGGGGATATCACCTATGAGGCGATCGTCCTCAATGCTCTTGAACTCCTCGGGCGTTGCCCCCCGGGAAATCCATATGGGAACGACTATGAAGAGAGCGAAGTAAAAGATAAGGGCAAGGGTATAGAGCTTCGTATAATCTGACCCCGAGAAGCAGAGCACGATAAGGGCCACAAAAATCAGGATGTTGAAAAGCATCACCAGGGGCGAGAGGATGAAGGCGCTGTAATTCCACAGCATGCGGTACATGCGGTCATTCTTTACCTTGAACACCGTGGCGCTGAGGCGCTGGGCCTCTGAATCCCTGTGGTTTCTCGAGAGGGCCCTGTCAAACTCGGCAAGGGCCTCATCGTAGTGGCCCCATTCAAAGTAGACCTTCCCCAGGTCGGTAAAGGTGGCGCTGTCTGAGGAATCGGCAGGGAGCGGCGGGCGGTACTGGATGGTAGCGAGCTCGGTTTTCCATTCATGGGCCTTCGCGCTCGCCACAATCACCTTGACCCGCTCGTCATTGGGGCGCTTCTCAATGAGCTTCTTTGCGAGGGCTGACGCCTCTTCAAACATCTTCTGGTGGATAAGGAACACGCCGTAGTTCAGGTTGAAGCCCAGGTTATCCTCCATCTTCAGGGCCTCCTGGAAGCGCTTTTCAGCCTCGTCGGCATCGCCGCTCGACCAGAGGATCAAGGCCAGCAGGAAGACATGGTGAGGATTTCCCTGCTCCTGGTTTATTGCCTGGGTAATGGCATACTGGGCATCCTTGAAGTTTCCCATGGACCTGAGGGCAAAGGCATTCAGATGGTGGGCAATGGGATAATGGGCCCTTATCCCGAGCGCCTCCTTCGCTTTTGATGACGCCTCGGGATATTTTTTAAGCTGTATGGCAGCATAAGCCCTCAGGCACAGCTGCTGGGGAAGATCTTTTTCCGTGCTCATGGCATCCTCGGTTCTGCGAAGTGATCTTTGATCTGTCATGGGTATTCTCATATTATCGGTAAAATCCTCTCATGGCGCAGGATCCCGGAGCCTCTCCCGGCAGCCTGCCCCGCCTGAAGAGGCAGGCACTTGAAGGAGTAGGCACCGCCCGGGGAGAACTGAAAGGGCCGGGAGGTCCCCATGGCAGTTTTTTCCCTGGTGAGTCCCTACCCCCCCCGGGGCGACCAGCCCCAGGCCATTGAAAAGCTTGCAAGGGGCCTTGAGGAAGGGGCGCTCCACCAGACCCTTCTCGGCGTCACCGGCTCGGGGAAGACCTTCACGATGGCAAATGTCATTGCCCGCTGGGGAAGGCCCACCCTGGTCATATCCCACAACAAGACCCTGGCGGCGCAGCTTGCCAGCGAGTTCCGGGAGTTCTTCCCCCACAACGCCGTCGAGTACTTCGTGAGCTACTACGATTACTACCAGCCCGAGGCCTACATCCCCTCCTCAGATACCTATATTGAGAAGGACAGCTCCATCAACGACGAGATAGACCGCCTGCGCCACTCGGCGACACAGGCGGTGCTTGAGCGCAGGGACGTCATCATCGTGGCAAGCGTTTCATGCATCTACGGCCTGGGCTCTCCCCAGGACTACATGGCCATGACGCTCACCATGCACAAGGGCGAGGAGCTCACCAGGAGCCATATCCTGGAGCGCCTCGTGGAGATGCACTTTACCCGCAACCCCATGACCCTCAACAGGGGCGAGTTCAGAATGAGAGGCGAGGTCCTGGAGGTCCTCCCCGCCGATGACGAGGAAGCGCTCCGCGTCACCTTCTGGGGCGACGAAATCGAGGAGATCGTGCGCTTCAACCCCCTCACGGGCGAAACGACGCGCGCGCCGGAAAAGGTGGTGATCTACCCGGCAAAGCACTTCGTCACTCCCTGGGAGCGCCTGGAGAAAGCCTGCCATGCCATAGAGCATGAGCTTGAGGAGCAGGTGCGCTTTTTCACTTCCAGGGGAAAGCCCCTGGAGGCCGAGAGGATCGAGATGCGGACCCGCTATGACCTGGAGCTCCTCAGGGAGCTCGGCTACTGCCAGGGCGTTGAAAACTATTCTCGCTTCCTCACGGGAAGATCGGAAGGCGAGCCCCCCTTCACCCTTATCGACTACTTCCCGCAAGAATTCCTTGTCATCATTGACGAGTCCCACGTGACGATACCGCAGCTGCGCGGGATGCACCGCGGCGACCGCTCCCGGAAAGAGACCCTTATCACGCACGGCTTCAGGCTTCCCTCGGCCTTTGACAACAGGCCCCTCACTTTCGAGGAGTTCCAGCGGAAGACCGGGCAGGTCGTGTATGTCTCGGCGACGCCGGCGCCTTATGAGCTCTCGGTAAGCTCGGCCGTCGTGGAGCAGATTATAAGGCCCACCGGCCTTGTAGACCCGGAGGTGATCCTGAAGCCCGCAAAAGACCAGGTCCTGGACCTCATCAGTGAAGTGAGGGCAAGGGTCAGCAACAACGAGCGCGTGCTGGTGACGACCCTCACCAAGAAAATGGCCGAAGACCTTGCAGAGCATATGGCGGAGCAGGACATCAAGGTGCGCTACCTCCACTCGGAGATTGACACCCTTGAGCGCATCGCGATCCTCAGGGACCTGCGCCTGGGGATCTTTGACTGCCTGGTGGGAGTCAACCTTTTAAGAGAAGGCCTCGATCTGCCCGAAGTCTCCCTGGTGGCGGTCCTTGACGCCGACAAGGAGGGGTTTCTCCGTTCCGAGGTCTCGCTGATTCAGACCATCGGCCGGGCGGCAAGAAACATAAGCGGCACGGTGATCCTTTATGCCGACGATTACACCGACTCGATGGACAGGGCAGTCGGGGAGACCCGGAGAAGAAGGGCCATCCAGCTCAGCTACAATGAGGAGCACCATATCATCCCTGAAACGATCCGCAAGGCGGTGAGAGACATACTTGAAGGCCTGGCCGTTGCCGAGGCAAAGCCTTCTTATGCCCGCACGGGGGAGAAGGGGACGCTGGGCTACGAGGACCTGGAGCTCCTGGTGAGGGATCTTGAGAAGCTCATGAGGACGGCGGCAAAGAGCCTGGAGTTTGAGAAGGCTGCCGCCTATCGCGACGAGATGCTCACCGTGAAACATGAGCTCACGCTGAGGAAAGAGAGCGCCCTTATCGGGCCGGCGGCAGTCCCCGGCGCCGCTCTCAAGGGAAAAAGAAAGCGCAGGGGAAGCCTGTGAATTTCCTGGGGATAATGTGGATAAATTATGAATGCCATTCAACCCCGGTGTTTCGGGAAAAAGTGGGCGGGAAAGGCTCTGTGACAGGAATAAAAAATAGAGGGAAAATCGGCGGTGAGGGGAAAAACTGTAGGCATGTATTCAAAAATAGTGACAGAATTAAATGTCAGAGAAATGGTGAACCCCGCTGAAAGAGGTTTCATAAGGCCTGCAAAAAGGCTCGTCATTGCAGCACTGCTCATCATGGCGGCCTGCGTGGCCTTGTTCCTCTGGAAAGGAAAGGCTCACCTTTCCGAGGGAAAGCTTCTTGTCTTTACCAGGGAGAGCACCACCTATTTCAATCCTCTTTTTTCGCCGGACGGGAAGGGGATCGCCTTCCTGGAGGCCGAAGCGGCCTCGGCAGGTGATCCGGCGGCGCCCCGTGGGACCAGGGTATGGACAGGCACGGTGAAAAAGGCGGGGAGCAAAGCGGTGCCTCTCCCGATGAAAGGCCTCGAGGGGGCAGCCATCACCTCCTATGACCGGGAAAAGCAGCTCGTGGTCTATGAAAAGACCGAATACCGCAGCTTTTTGAAATCAGCGGGAAACTGTGATATAGGCCTGGGAAGCTGCCAGGAGCCGAAAGCACCTGAAAAAGCGGGCGCCCCCGCATGCGAAAGCCCTGACAGAAAGAGAAGAGCGGCAGTGGAAAAATCCCCCCCCTCCCAGGGACCGGCAAAGCTCGTCCTTGAGGAGGAAGGGAAAGAGAGGGCCACCCTCATGGAGGCCCTCGCGGAAAAAGACAGCTTCAACGGCCTCGCCTGGCAGGGCGACAATTTCTTCTTCCAGTATCACACCCTTTCGGGATTGCTCTACCACAACGAGCTCTGGTGGTATTCCTGCTCCTCCCAGAAGCTCACCAGGCTTTCCGAGGACTGCTTCAATGCCGTGGCTTCACCGGGCGGCGATAAGATCGCGTACCTGGTGCCCCAGGACAGGGAATCTCCCGCGGAAAGCCCCAGGAAGGCTTGCTGGCAGCTCGTAGTGAAGGACCTGGGTGATGAAAAGCCGAAGCTCCTCTCCGAAGAGCGCTCCGATGAAGAGCTCTTTCTCTATGGATGGGCTCCTGACGGAGAAAGCCTCCTGGTCCAGAAGGGCTCGTCACTCCTCTGCCACAGGCCCCGCTCCGGGGAGTCGAAGCCCCTCGTCGCCGCTGACGAGGGACTCTGGTGGGGGCTGCCGCTTTCGCCCTATTACCTGGCGTGGTCTCCCGACTCCTCAAGAATCGCCCTTCTCTGCTACACCATCAACAAGGACCGGGGAACCTACACTGAAGCGCTCTTCGTCATCGATGCGGCCACAGGCCGGAAAAAGGCGGTCCACGAGCATGAGCTCAGGTCCCTCAAATTCGCGGGACCCGTCCCGGGAGGCTTTCACCGGCGCGTAGTCTGGTCACCTGACGGCACCTCACTTCTCTTTGAGGGAAAGAGGAACGACGTCTCGACGGATATCCTGCTGGCCTCTCCCGACGGCAGGGGGAGCAAAAACCTCACAGGCTCCATGAGAGCATTCTTTTTCCGCTAGCAGCAAGAGGGCGCCGCGGCCGGGGCGTCGAAACAAGGGATAAAACCCGAAGAAAGAAGGAGATCCATGGAGGTACTGAAAGAGAAGACAAGAGCCCTCTGCAGCGAGTGCTATGAAGAGGTTGACGGGCGCATCATCGAGGAGGGGGGAGAGGCCGTCATAGAAAAATTCTGCCCCACCCACGGCACCACCAGGGGGGTCATTGAAAAAGACGCCTCTTTTATGAAGAAAATCCTCTCGGCGCCGCGGCGCGACGATCCCAATCCCTTTCCTTACCGCTGCCTGATGATCAATGCCACCCATGCCTGCAACCTGAAGTGCCACCTCTGTTATCTCCCCGAGCGTGATACTGCCCTCGATCTCTCTCTTGAAGAGATCAAAGAGTCAATTGATGCCTATCCCGGTTATTCCATAGCCTTCTCAGGAGGAGAGCCCACCCTTTACCCCCATCTCCCCGAGCTGATACGCTATACCTTTGAAAAGAAAAAAATACCGGCCGTGATCACGAACGGCGTGAAGCTTGCCGATTACCGTTATGTGAAGGAGCTCAGGGAAGCGGGGCTCACGCTCCTTAATTTCTCTTTTAACGGCCTCAAGGAGGAAGCCTACCTGGGCATCGAAGGCACAAAGCTCCTCGACATCAAGCTCCGGGCCCTGGAAAATGTAAGAAAGGTCGGGGGCATCTATACGCAGGTCTCCTTCACCATGGCGCGGGGCGTCAATGACGACCAGTTCGGCGAGGTTATCAAATACGCCCTGAAGAACAACGATTTCATTTACCAGATAAGGGCCCGCGTCGCCGCGGGCATAGGGAGGCGCCTTGGCGAGAAGGACATCTATCTCTCCGATTTCCTGAAGCTCCTGGCTGAAGAGACGGCGATCCCCTGCGAGCTTTTTGTCGATCACTGGGTGTCGCAGGACTGGTTCCCCAACCCCTTCATGTGCTCCATTGAATATTTCGAATTCCTCAGGAGCCCCGCGGTGGCGAAAGCCCTGGGATTTGACGGGAATGCGGAGCATCTCGAGGCGTATCTTTCAAAATTTGTCGGCGAGGAGAACGCGGTCCGGGTGCTCCGCCACAAGCCCGAGGACTACCGGCCGCCGGTGACGCGGCCCACCTTCCTTTTCGTGCTCTTTTCCTGGCCCGACAAGCACATTCTTGACTACGAGGAGATAAAGGGGCTTAACCTGGACATCCTCACGAGGGATAAAAAAGTAGTGAATTACTGGGACGGGCTTATCCGGAACGAGAAGCTCAACTTTCTCTGATCAGCGCTTCTCCCTTGCGGCTCCCTCGCTCCCGCCGGCACCGTCGTGCCTTATTCCCGATATTGCGTTCCGCTTCGCTTTCCTTGCAAACCGGGTCCCCATGAACTCGTCGAGGGCCTGGGCGAGGGCCTTTGCCACGAGCTCCCTGAAGCTCCTGTCGGCAAGCTTCTGCGCATCGGCGGAGTTGCTCATGAAGGCCGTCTCTACAAGCACTGCAGGCATGCGGGCGTGGTTGATCACATAAAAGGTGTCACGGCAGAGCCCGCGGTCCTTGAGGCCCAGCGCCGGTCCCAGGATGCCTCCAAGGCTCTTTGCGAGGGCATAGTCAGCCTCCTTGCACCAGTGTATCGACGAGCCATGAAGGGCCGACGAGGTCGAGGCGTTGCAGTGAATGCTTATGAAGGCATCGGCGCCGTTCACGTTCCCCACGTCGGAGCGGGCCTGGAGCTCGAGCCTGTCAGGTGAATAGGCCCACGTGACATCCCTGTCGGAGCTTCTTGTGAGGATCACTTTCCATCCCTTTTCCTCGAGGACCGCCGCAAGAGTCCTCGCCATGTCAAGGGTGAGATCCTTCTCCTTGAGGCCCATAGCGCCGTTGCAGGCGCCGGGGTCACAGCCGCCATGGCCCGGGTCAATCACGATGGTCCCGCACACCTCAGGCGCCGAAGTGCAGCCTTTCCCTTCCAGGGCCGAGGGGCCCGGCGCCGCGGCGCGCCTCAGGCGCACCCTGACCATATAGGGATCCTCCTCGTCAGCCTCAATGGCGAAGGTCACATCCTGCGCGAGGGAGAGGGCAAGGCGGCTCGTGCCATAGCCTGTGGAATAGGACGAGAGCGAGCTCTGCCGGATAAAAGCCCTGTCTTCCGAGGCCGGGAGGGATGCCTTGGCCGTGATGAGCGGGAAATCAACAAGGAGCATTCTCCTTTCGGGGAAATAGCGCCAGAAGTACTGGAGGGGGCCCGAGGCGGAGATCCTGAAAGATGCCTCGCCTGCCCCCGGCTCAAAGACCGCCTTTTCAATCGTCTCGGCCTTGTACCCTGCCGAAAGGGGAAAGGCGGGCATGAGCTCAAGGGTGAGGTCACCCGAAGCGGCCCGCGAGAGAAGGCGGCCGTCCCAGTGTTTCGGGAACTTCACGGTGACTTTTACCCCCCCGGGGAGAGTCTCGGGGATCACGGTGAAGTCGCCTATCGCCTCCTGATAGCCCGAAGCGGTGAACCGCGTGGCAGGGAAAAGGATCGTCACCTGGGAGAGATCTTCCGCCAGGACGGAGTATTTTACGGGTACAGAGGTATGGAGGAGGAGCTTCCTTGCGCCGTCATCCTCCTTGACGCTTACCTCGTCGAGGGAGGGAACAAGGCGTGCCGACGCCTGGCCGGTGCCGTCGGAGGAGAAGCTCACCACGTTAAGGCCCAGGTAGCCGGCAAAATCCGCCATGGGAAGCCATGTGACCCCGTCCTTCCTGAGATAGCCCCGTGGAGCCGACAGGTGAAGCTCCTTGAACTTCGCCCGCGAGGAGTCGCTCCCGAAGAAAATATCCCTCCCCGAGGAGCTGATGAAAAGGATGTCCCCTTTCCCTGACCATGAGGCAAAGGCGCCGATGGCTTTCAGAAAGCGCTCTGTGCCCTTGTCCTCGAGAGGAATATAGAGGGAGTCGGGGATCCTGTCGGCACTCCCCGTGCCCATGGAGGCAACGCCGGGGAGAACTCTCAGGGAGAATGAGCCTGAAGGGAGGATGATGAGAAGCGACGGCCCCGTTTCAGGAGCGGCCGCTTCGGACTCAAGGACCTGTGATTCGGGAGTCGTGACCCAGGGCTCCTCTTCCTTTTCCGCTATGGCCGCCAAGGGCATGACCAGCGATACCATCACGACACAAAGAAGAAGAAACCGCAAGAATCTCTTCACTGCAACCTCCCGAAACAGAACCTCTTTCCAGGCCATAAGGCAATTATCAGCAATATCTTAAAAACTATACCACACATGGGATCACTTTGTAAATACCCCGCGTGCGGCAGATTATTCCGATGAGAGCTTCTTCTCGTAAGCCCTGAGGAAGGGGAGCCATATGAGGGCGCTCACCATGACGTTCACCGCAAGCAGCACCAGTGCCCTCGGGTCCTGGGTGCAGAGGGGCGCCCCTAAAAAGGCCGGCAATACCCACGGCACCTCGATGAAAGGCCTCCCCACAAGGCCCGACGAGAAGGCAAGGAAGGAGATGATCCCCACGGTAATGGGAGCGGCCACGAAGGGGATGGCGAGAAGAGGGTTCGCCACGACGGGCAGGCCGAAGAGCACGGGCTCGTTGACGTTGAAGAGCGTGGGGACGAGGCCGACCTTCCCGATGCGCTTCATGTGGGAATTCCTGCTGAACAGGAGCAGAAAAGGCACGGGAAGAGTAGTTCCTGCGCCTCCTGCCCAGATAAACCACTGGTAAAAGGGATAGGCCGTGATGACAGGGAGGGGGGTGCCCGCCATGTGAGCCTCGGTGTTCATCAGAAGAAACTTCTGCCAGAGCGCGAAAAAGACCCCGTTGATCACCGATATGCCGTGGAGCCCCGCCACGCCAAGAACATGGAGAAAGAAATTCACCACCACGACGCACCCCACCGTGTCGCCCATCTTCTCGAGGGGCATCATCGCATTGATGAGGCTGTGATAAATATCTATGTTGGCCGTATACACGACAGCCCAGATGGCCGTGACCACCACCAGCAGGGGGAGAAAGCTCGCAAAGGCTTCCGCGACGGCAGAGGGGATGGAGAGCCCCTGCTTTTCTTCCTCACTGGCCTCTTTCTTGGGAAAGACTTTCTCCCAGAGATAGATGACGCCCCTTGAGAGCTCCACGGTAAAAAGCCCGCAGAGGATCCCGAGAAAGAGGCCCTCGCCGCCGAGCTGTTTCAGGGGAATTATCCATTCGGGCTTTCCCCCCTCGACGAGCGGCACCCTTGAGGGCTTTATGGTGATCATGAGGGCCACGACGGCTCCAAGGCCCTGGGGGAGCACGGGCATCCTGTAGTGCCCCGCCAGTGACGCGGCAATGGTGAAAGCCACATAGACAGAGAGCATGCCCATGGTGAAACGGAAGGGGATGAGGATCGTGGGGCACATGGAGGAATACCACTGTCCCGCCTCGGACTGGGCCAGCGCGGGAAAATACTGGCTTATCACGTCTTTCTGCGATCCCAGCAGAAGGAAGGTGCTCCCCACGAGGATAAGAGGCACGACGGCTATCATTCCGTCCCTGAGGGCGAGGAGATGCCGCTGTTTCGCAAGCACCGAGAGGCCTTCAAGCGCCCTGTCCCATGCTTTCATGGGGGCTCCCCTTTCCCTCCGTTGGAGGTTATTTCTGCAAAAGGCTTTTCAGATTCTTGCAGAGCCGGCGGAAATCCTCCCGCCGCGGCTTCCCCCCATGAGAATTTTTTCACCAGAAGGATTTTTCCGGCGGACGCCTAATAAGGTGAATGCGGGATACGGTATACTATACTGGCTTTCAGTATAATATGCGCGTATTTCTTGTTTTTCAATGAACTGCAGGTCACCAGAGCACTACTTGCCCGCGCGAAAGGAGCCGTTGCCGATGATAGAGACTGCCCTCACCTGCCCCACGTGTAAGGCGCCGTACGACGAGTTCTGGACGGAAGGACTCACCGAAAGGGGATTCCTTTACTGCCACCATTGTCACAGCATCCTCCATATTGAGCACCTCGAGAAGCGCATCGATGAGTACATCGTGCCCCTGTCGGGTCTCTGGAAAAACTAGCACAGTGGACAAGTGACCGGTTTTGTGTATAATAGTAATCGTGTGATCTTTTCGATGCAAGTGAGAATTATACATGGCATACCGGTACTCTGAGAGCCAGTACAAGCGCATAGTCATCACGGGATTTGTCTTCCTGACGACGGGCACCCTTGCGCTGATCCTCTTCTCCCTGAATATCCTCAAGCAGAGCCCTGCTCTCCACCTGCTCCTCATGGCGCTGGGAATCTTCTTCATCTTCGCCCTCGGGGTGCCCAGGGTCATCCAGGGCTTCAAGCAGCGCCTCATCAGCTACGAAATCGACCACGGCGGCTTCAGGATTGTCCACCCCCAGGGCATCAAGACCACCATCAAGTGGGAAGACATCACGGGCTTCAACGAGACCCGGCACTCCATAAAGATTATCACCATCCGGGGCCAGGAGGAGATATTCAAGAACCTTGAGGAGTATCCTGAATTCTACGAGACCTTCCAGAGGTTTTCCAAGAGGCTTGTCCAGAAGGAAGGATCCCAGGAGGGCGGAAAGGCACCTGAGGAGGAGAAGTCCTCGGCCAAATCCCCGCCTGCGCCCCGCCAGCCGGTGAAGCCACAGGGCTGGAAGCCTCCCCAGCGCAAGGAAGAGGCCCCGGCGGCACCACCGCCGAAACCGGCGCCCAAGCCGCCGCCGGAGCTTCCCAAGGTGAGCACGGCCCAGCGCTCTTCACAGAGCCTTATTGAAGAGCTTGTTCCGCAGAAGCCTGCGAAAGCGTCAGCGCCCAGGCCGGTGGCACCTCTCGCCGACGACAAGGGCAGAGGCGATTTTGAATTCTCCGATTTTCTCGGCAAGGGGGGGACCCAGGCTCCGGTCCGCGAGAATTTCGAGACCGCGAGGATTCCGCAGTCCGGGGCTTCCCAGACGCCTTCCCCGGGGGACTTTGGCTTCTCCGATTTTCTCGGCAAAGGGGGGACCCAGGCTCCCCCGGCCGGTGCCCTGGAAACCACGAAGATTCGGCAGACCAAGCCTCAGGCACCGCCTCCAGAGCCGCCGCAGAGAGAAAACCTGGGAGATCTGATGCAGCCTCCCGCCTCGTACAGGGAAATCTTTGAGAAGTCCTCCCATTCCCCTCTCAAGGAATCTGCAGCAGCCGCCGAGGGAGAATCCCAGGAGATAAGTATTCCCACCGTGGAAGAAATGCTCTATGCCTTTGCAAAGCGGCTGAAAAGCATCTCATGAGAGCTCGATAAAACCCCGGCGGGCCAGAAAGAGAGTGAAGGCCATTCCCTCTTCACCAAACCGGGCCCTTATCTCGGCAAGGCTCTTCTCCCCCCCGTAAGAGGCCACAAGAGGCCTCGCCCCGGCAAGCACCGGCACCACCTCGCCGCCATGGATGAGGGCATAGCCGAATGACTCCTTTCTTGTCTTGAAAAGAGCCCGGGGGCGTGATTCCAGGTCATGACCCGTCACCGGGAGGGCCATGGGGGCAACGGGCCCTTGTGCCAGGGGCTCCTCCATGAGGGTGTCGCACCGGACCTGGAAGCGCTCCCTCACGGCCCTGCAGCCCCCAAGACAGAGGAAACGCATGGCACAGGGGGCGCAGGGTCCTGGATATTCGCCGGCCCAGGCTGACATGGCCTTACGCCTCCAGAGAGCGGTAAGGGGCTTTTCCACCAGCGATCCGAATGAATGCTCCGAGAAAGAGCAGGGTCTTATCTGTCCCAGGGGATCAAGGGTGCAGCGGGTGATGCCCGAGAGGCAGTGGGTGCCGCCGGCATGAAAACAGGAGGGAATGCAGCCCTCCAGCATGACCGGAAGGTGCCTGCCGGCAAGCTCGCCTATAAAGCGGAGCAGCACCTGGAGGTCATCGCGGTACATGCTTATCCCGTTGCGGATAGGGCCGATATAGCGCTGAAAGGTATGGGAGCGGGAGCCCATCGCAAAGACAGACTTCACGATATCCTTGCCATAATGCTTGGCAAAATCACCCATCACCCCGGCAGTGTGAAAAACAAGCCCTGAACGGGCCGCCATCTCAAGGGAGGCTTTCATCTCCTCATATGACCTGATGCCCGTGAAGAAGTCATGGGTCCCCTCGTTATGGCCATGGACAGAAAAGGTGATCCCTTTCAGCTGTGTGCATTTCTTCAAGGCCGCAAGCACCTTTCCCGGATGCTCCCAGAGGCCCGAGGTGTAAAGCATGAAGGGCACTTTCTCCCGCTCAAGCGAGGCGGTGATCTCCTGAAAATCCGGGTGGAGCACCGGCTCTCCGCCCGTGAGGTGCACCTCGCCCACGTAAGGGGCAAGCTTCTTTATCATGGCATGCCAGGCGCTGCCGGGAAGGATATCCCTCACGGCGCTTCTCACCTCTCTGGGGCAGCCGGGGCAGCGTGCCCTGCAGGCATAGGTCAGCTCAAGCCTCGCGAGGACCGGCGCTTTGAGGCGGGCGTGCCTTACCAGGGAGCCTGCCTGTTCTTCAGGCGCGGTGTTTTTTTTCATGGCTACCTCCTTGTCCTCTCCAGAGGGAGTAAGGCCGGCGGGGGAGAATATAGCCATGAGACCACTTCTTCAAGGAGTTCGCCATGGAGCACCTTTTTCCCCAGCTTAGGGCCTTTTTTGACGAGTTTCACAGGGAGGTGAAGAGCCTCGGCCTCGAGGAGGCCGACTGCGGCGACTGCGGCCGCTGCTGCACCTCGCCCCCCTTCCTGATGACCACCTCTGACCTGGAGTATGCCCTTGTGCAGCAGTACCTCCACGAGCAGAGGCTCCCCTACAGGGTTCACTTCCGCCCCCTTGCGGGCGATGCCCTTGATGAGCGCGAGAGCTTTCTCAACTGGACATGCCCCTTTTACACGCGCTCCTCCGGATGCGCCGTCTATCCGGTGCGCCCCTTTGCCTGCCGCATCTTCGGGCCCCTCTCCCAGGAGCCCGAAACCTTCGAGGGATGCGCTTTCACAAAGCCCCGTGTCTATTCCATCCCGCCCGAGATTCCCCTCTGGGGCCGGTACGCCTCGATCCTTCGCCAGTACGATTTCAGGAGAGGCTATATCTTCCCCGACCAGGTGCTCTTCAATGCCCCGGCCCTTGAGCTCCTCTCCGGCTTCAGGGTGCCCTGGTCCCGCTGGAGGTCACTCCCCCTCTGAGCTCAGCTTTTCTCAGGCGCCTCAAAGAGTGCCTCAAGGAAGTCCTGGGGGCTGAATTCCCTTATGTCCTCGAGGCGCTCCCCCAGGCCGATGAACTTCACGGGAATCTCAAGCTCATCGGCTATCCCTATCACGATGCCTCCCTTGGCGGTGCCGTCAAGCTTCGCGAGGAAGATGCCTGTCACGTCGCTCATCTCCATGAAGGTGCGGGCCTGGAGGAAGGCGTTCTGCCCCGCCGTGGCGTCAAGGACCAGCAGCGTCTCATGGGGCGCGCCGGGCACCTCGCGGCTTGTGACCCTCTTCACCTTCCTGAGCTCTTCCATCAGGTTGGACTTGGAGTGAAGCCTCCCCGCCGTATCGATTATAAGGTAATCGACGTCACGGGCCTTGGCGGCAGAAAGGGCGTCATAGCAGACTGCAGCAGGGTCTGCGCCCTCCTTGTGCTTGATAAGGTCAACGCCGACGCGGCCCGCCCATATCTGGAGCTGGTCAATAGCGGCAGCCCTGAAGGTGTCGGCGGCAGCGAGCAGCACCTTGCGGCCTTCGCTTTTCAGCTTGTGGGCAAGCTTGGCGATGCTGGTGGTTTTTCCCGTGCCGTTCACCCCTACGACCAGCACTACCGTGGGCTTCTCGGCGCACTCGATAAGGGCTCCTCCCTTCCCCTGGAGGATGGTGGCAAGATCCCCCTTGAGGGCCTCCATGAGCTCCGAGGGCTCCTTGATGCGCTTTGCCTTCTCCTTGAGGCCTTCAATGATCTTTTCAGTAGTGGTCACGCCCACGTCGGCCGAGATCAGGATCTCCTCGAGCTCCTCCCAGAACTGGTCATCGATTTTCTTGAAGAGGGAAAAGAGATTCTTCATCCGGCCCACGAGGTGCTCCCGCGTCTTGTTGAGGCCCTCCTTGAGCTGGGTGAAAAGATTTTTCGGCGAAAACTTGTTGAGCTTGTCGAGCATGAAAATTCCTCCTGTTGCCCCGCGGCGCACCTTCCAGCCCTCAGGCCCGGGGTGAGCGGCGCTCGGGGTTATAATCGCTGTCGCGTTTCTGGGTAATGTCCACCAGGAGCGGCTCCAGGGTAGGCACAATCTCGATGAAGGCGTCCACTATCCCCTCGGCGAACTCGGTGCCCCTCCCCTTGGTGATGATGCCGAGGGCCTGCTCGGCTGAATAAGCTTTCCGGTAGGGCCTGTTCGTCACAAGGGCGTCATAGACATCGGCAATGCAGATGATCATGGCGCCGAAGGGGATGCTCTCGCCGAAAAGGCCGTCAGGATAGCCTCTCCCGTTGTATTTCTCGTGGTGGTGGCGCACGAGGGGGATGACCTGCCACGGGAAGTTGATGTCCTTGAGAATCTTCTCCCCCTCGAGGGGGTGCTTTCTCATGTAAGCCATCTCCTCGTCGGTGAGGGCTGCCTCCTTGCGCACGATATAGTCGGGAATGGCTATCTTGCCCACGTCGTGGAGGAGGCCCCCAATCTCGATATCCTCGATGTAAGACGCGGGGATGAGCTCGGAATCAATGTTCCTGATATGGATGGCCAGGGTCTTGGCAATGCGCGAGACGCGGGCCGAGTGGAAGCGCGTGTAGGGATCGCGGGCATCGATGGCGTTGGCGAGGGCCTTCACCGTCTCGCGGTATACCTCGCGGATCTGGATATAACGGCGCTCAAGCTCCTGGCCCTGCTGGGCATGCTCAATCCCGATGGCCGCAAGAAGCTGCAGCGTGCCGAAGAGGGCCAGCTCTGCCTCCGAGGAGGGCATGAGCTCCGTGGCCTTCTCAAACTCCCTGACGGCGAGCTCGAACTCCTTGTTCTTGGAGTAGCTCGCTCCCAGGCAGAAATGGGCATAGGCGCTGTTGGGGTTTGACTCCACCGAGCGCTGGTACTCCCGTGCAGCCTCGGCAATCTTGCCCGTCTTGAAAAGGGAGAGGCCGAGGTAGTAATGGGAGAAGGCGTCCTTGGGATTCTCCTCGAGGACTTTCTGGAACTCGCAGATGGCCTGCTCGAGGTCGCCGGTCCTGAAAAGGGCCTTGCCGAGGGCGTTGCGGAACTTGTTGTCGTTGGGATTGAGCTGAAGACCCCTCTTGTACATCTCGATGGCCCGATCAAGCTCGCCCATGTTGAAGAGCACCTCGCCGAGGGCATAGATGGCGAAGTCATGGTTGGGGATGAGGTTGAGGGCCTTACGGAACTCCAGCACCGCTTCCTCGAATTTTTTCTGCTGCGAGTAAATGGAGCCCACGTAGTAGTATATGTCGCCGTCGGTGGGATCAAGCTCGGAGGCCCTCTGGAAATAGTTGACGGCCTCGTCCATCTTTCCCAGCGATTTCTTGAGCTCGCCGAGCTTGAACGCGGCCTCCTTGAGGCGGGGATTGGAGCGGATGGCAAGCTCGTATTCCTTGGCTGCCTCGTCCATCCTGTACTGCTTGTGATAGGCCTTGCCCAGCTCAAGGTGGGCGTCGGCAAAATTAGGCTTGTAGTCAAGGGTCAGCTTGAATGCCTTCTCAGCCTGGGGGAAGAGCCCCTGGGCGGAGAATGAGATGCCGAGCTGAAAATTGGCCTTGAGATACCTCGGCCGGTACTGGATGGCTTTCTGGTATGACAGGACGGCCTGCTGGATCTTCCCGAGGCGGTAGTTGGCCATGCCCAGATGGTAGCACACATTGGGAGACTGGGGCCTGAGAGTGAGCTCGATGCTGTAGGCCTTGAAGGCATTGGCAAAATCGCCTTTCTCGGCAAAGGAGAGGCCCAGAAAATAATGGGCCATCTCAAACTTGTCGTTGCTCGTCACGGCCTTGATATACTGGCTGATGGACTTGTCAATCATCCTGAGGCAGTAGTAGATAAAGCCCAGGGTGAAATGCTTGTACGGCGAGTCGGCTTCCGAGGCGTCATAGCGTTCCCAGGCTTTCACGGCGATGGTCAGGTTCACCATGGAGGCCATGTCAATCTCGTGGAAGCGGAAATCGCCGTCTTCATCGACGATCTTCTGCCACTCTTTCACCGCGTACTCGTAGGCGAAGTTCCGCGAGAACACCACGGCCAGCTCGTAGCGGGCATTGATGAGGTTGGGGTTTACCGTGAGGGCTTTTTCCAGGTAATAGATCGCGCCGTTGAGATCGTCATTCTCTATGTAGTGCCTTCCGAGCTGGAAAAGGGCCTCATGATTGCTTGGCTCATCGGCAACGATGCGCTCCAGCTTCTTGATGGTCTGCTCGTTTCTCATCAATTCCCTCCGGGCCTTCAAGGGCTCCTTTGAAAGGGAGGCCCTTCATTTCCCGCAAATAGTGCCACAAGGGGTATTCTCCTTCGCACTGAAGCTTTCCTTTTAGGCCGGTTCTTCCACCCTCTTCTCCGGAAGGGCTTGAAGGCCCTGGCGTGGAATATCTCATGGGAGCACTGAGGGGGCACGCTATGACAGGAATTTTTGACAAGGCAGACATTACCGTCACCTCACCTTTCCAGGTGAACATGGGAGATGAGATTCCCTGCGAGGTGACCGTCACGCCCCAGTGCCAGGCGAAGCTCAGGAAGATAGAGGTAGGGCTCTTCTGCAAGGAGACGGGCATCTCGCGGGGCACCTCCGACAGCTATTACCGCAAGGACGTTTACACCGACAACAGGGAAGCCATAGGGGAGACAACCCTCATGCCGGGCATCCCGGTCACCATCAAGGAGGCCTTCTCCCTTCCCACCCTTTCGGCGCCCACTTACAACGGCAAAAACCACATGGTGAACTGGGAGCTCCGCGTGCGCCTCGACGTGCCCTGGTGGCCCGATACCCGTTACACCAAGGAGATCATAGTCTCGAACGTGGTGGCGAAGTGACTCAGCGACAAGGGAGGCATCCATGGCCGGCAGCTATGAGCTGAGAGTAAAAATCGATGAGAAATACCATCGCCTCGGCGACATCGAGGTGTCAGGCACGCCCTGCGGCGGGAGCTTCGAGGGAGATATCGTGCTTATTCCCTCTGAAGACGTGAACTGCCGGGGGCTGTGGCTCGAAATCGGCTACAAGGAGGGCGGCATGGGGACGCCCCATGACCAGCAGATGGTCCAGGAGATGTTCTTCCACGGGAACCTTATAAGGAACAACCCCGTGGAGAAGCACTTCGCCTTCAAGGTCCCCCGCGAGGGACCGGTGACCTACAAGGGCTCCTACGCGAAGTTTGAGTGGTATGTGAGGGTGCGCATCGACATCCCCTTCTGGTTTGACAAGCGCGAGGAGCGCGAGTTTACCGTGCTTCCGCGCCTCAAGTAAGGCCTTTCCCCGGCTCAAGCCACACCTTTTTCCCGCTCAAGCAGGTTTTTCCCCCCAGAGCGCGGCATGGGCCGTTGCCGCATGGCATGCCTCGATGACGGGAGGAATGGGGTCCCAGGTGAAGATCTCGTAGAGATGGGCTCTCCAGGTCCTCAGGTTCCCCGCGGCGCACCTGAGAAGAGCCTCTTTTCCGCCCTCCGAGAGCTCATGGCGCTCATGGCGCTCCCGGAAAGCCTCCACAAGAACGGCAAACAGCTCGCCGGTCCTTGAGAGAGCCCCCTGTTCCGTGCTCCAGGTGCTGAGAGGCATCTTGAGAACAGGACCGAGATCGCCATGGCTTGAGAAAGCGGTAAAAAGACTCCGGGACAGGCGGGGAGCGAGGAGTTCCTCAAGATTCTGCGGCACCAGCCGCCAGGCCTCGTCAATAAGAAGGACGGGCACCTCGAGAATGCTCTGCCCGGACAGCGCCTCGCCTTCATGATCTATATGAAAATACATGACCTCGACACCCTTCTGCAGAAAATAGCGCCTTATCTGGAGGAGGGCCGATGACTTCCCCGATCCCTCAGGGCCCACGAGCTGGAGGGGCTGAGGATCTCCCCCCTCAATGAGGGTGAGAAGCTCTCCTCCCGGGGGGAACAGGGCAAGAAGCTCCCTCTCGCTGAGCTCCTGGAAAGGATTCCTTGCGAAGCCCTTCTTCTGGTATAGATGAGGTCCGTACTCCAGCATTGCGGGAAAGGCCCTTTCAGCCTTCAGGAGAGGCGGTCGAGCAGCACTGAATCAAGCTCCACGGGCGTCTGGTGGGACATGAAGTCCAGGAAGACCCGCACGCGGTCCTTGGCGGGGATTGTCCTGTCTACCACGCCGATGAGGCCCTTGAAGGGGCCGTGGCGCACGGCAACGGAGTCTCCCTCCCGGAACTCGCGCTCCACCTTGGGCACCCCCGGGCCTCCCTCGCCGATGCGCCACCTGATGAGGTTGATGGCCTCGTCGGGCACCTGCACGGGGCTCAGGCCCGAGCAGAGGACGCGCTTCACCCCGGGGACCCAGCGGATGGCGATCAGGACGTCAACAGGCGATTTCTCCCCTTCGCCTTCGCCGGTGCTCACGAAAAGGTAGCCCGGGAAGAGGGGCTCCACGGTGAGGACGCGCTTCCCGCCGCGGCGGCGCGACGTCTCGAACCTGGGCAGAAAGACTTCCACGCCCTTCTCCTCGATGCTCTGCTTCGCAAGGTTTTCGTTGCGGGGCTTCGTGTTGACGGCAAACCACATGAGACTCACCTTCTAATGGCAGATGAAGCCGGCGGCCTCCCACTCGGCGCGGTCCAGGAACTGCTTCACGTCCAGCAGGCGCTTCTCCCTCACAAGGGGCGCCACGACGCGGGGGTTGATGAAGCGGAAGTCCCTGTGCCCCACAAGGAGCACGATAAGGGAGGCGTCTTTTACGGACTCCTCAAGCGTGGCCACCTCTATTTCGGGAGCGTTGCGCACGTATGGGTCAAAAAGGCCCGCACTGAAGCCTCCTTCCCTTAAAAGGCGGGCCACTTCAAGCGAAGGGCTCTCGCGGAGGTCGTCCACGTCGGCCTTGTAGGTGAGGCCCCAGAGGGCCACCTTGGCCTTCTCGGGCACCCGGGCAATGATACGGTCCACGACGAAGGCCGGCATCCCGTCGTTGACGGCCCTGGCGGCCCTGATAAGGCGGGCCTCGTTGGGGACGCACTCGGCGATAAACCAGGGGTCCACGGCGATGCAGTGGCCTCCCACGCCGGGGCCGGGGTCCAGGATGCGCACGCGGGGATGGTGGTTCGCCAGCGAAATGACCTCTCTCGCGTTGATTCCCAGCACCGCGCTGATGCGGGAGAGCTCGTTGGCAAAGGCGACATTGACATCGCGGAAGCTGTTCTCCACGAGCTTCACCATCTCTGCCGTCACTAAATCGGTAAGCAGGATCTTCCCGCGCACGAAGGCGCGGTAAAGAGCCTCGGCGCGCCGCGCCGCCTCAGCGGTAATGCCGCCGATGACCCGGTCATTCTCCACCAGCTCAAGGAGAATTTTCCCCGGGATCACGCGCTCAGGGCAGTGGACCACGTCAAAATCCACGCCTGCCTTGAGGCCCGGGCGCTCAATGAGGGGGATGACGGTCTTTTCCGTGGTCCGGGGTGGGATCGTGGACTCCACTATCACCATGTTCCCTTTGGCAAGGCATGGGGCGATCATGGAGGAGGCTTCCTCAACAAAGGAGAGATCTGCGCGCTTTTCAGCGGTAAGAGGCGTGGGCACGGCGATGATAAAGACATCGGAAGGCTCAGGCCGCTCCGATACGCGGAGCGCCCCTGAGCCCACGGCGGCCTGGATCACCGTGCGAAGGCCCGGCTCGGCGATGTGGACTCCCCCCTTGGCCACCTGGCTCACCACGGCGGAATTCACGTCCACACCCAGCACGGGCATGCCGTTCACGGCGAACATCCCCGCCGTGGGGAGGCCGATATACCCTAGTCCCAGTATGCAGATGCGCGGAAGTGCCATGGAAGCTCCTTGTCAATCGTTGAGAGCGCAGCCTTTGCCGTGGTGTGATGATTCGGGGCCAGGAGGGGAAATCCTTCAGGTGATTTCTTCCCCGCTGAGGAGCTGAAGGCCTTCAATCCTGCTGAAATGGCTCACGTTCCGCGTATAGAGGGGCCTGTGATGGCAGAGGCAGGCTCCCGCGATAAGAAGGTCATGACCTGCGATACTCATTCCCTTTGTCAACATTCGAAGGCGCCCCATGCCGGCCCGTTATCACGCTGTATCGAGAGGCCAGGGGAATTCTCCCGGCACACAGGATTTTGTCTGTGTCCCGATGCACCTGTAGGGACAAAATCCAATGTGTGCTGAAGAGGAGAATGTCCCCTGGCCTCCTGGCACAGTCCGGCAACTCAGTTTCACCGGGATTTCATATGCTAACGGACTCTGCCGCCACGGGGGAAGATGAAGGTGAGACCGTGAGGAGCCTTGCCCCTGATGACAAGGTGCCCCTCGTGGAGGCACCGCAGGTGGTGGGCCCTGCAGAGGGTGATGAGATTGCCCTCGGTGGTGGGGCCGCCGTGGGAGCGGAACCTGATATGATGGCCGTGCAGATTGCGCCGGCACCGGCAGCCGGGAGCCTGGCACTGGTAGTGGTCGCGGGCAAGCACGCGGCTGTGGAGGTCTTTTTTCTCTGGGTGGTCCCAGGCGGCAAGGAAGGCATCAAGGAGGGCCTCTACGAAGAGAGCGAGCTCCTCTCCGCCCCAGAGCCTCACCGCGTGATTCCAGAGGGGGATGAGGTCCCGCTTCAAAAAGAAGCGGATAAGGGCCCCTCTGTCCGGAGGGTTTGATCCGAAGGTCCCTTCTTTCGGGTGCTCTCCCGAGAGGATCGAGAGAATCCCGGGGAGCTCGGGGTGCTCCCCGCCCGCGGTGACCTCCCAGATGACGGCGGGTGGCTCCCCCCACGGAACACATGAGCCTCCTTCCACAGTTTTTTGCTGTGCACAAATCTGTACTCCGGCATCCAAACCCATATCCCCATTGGTTTCCGTGGCATTTGAAGCCAGGGCGGGGAGCCTCTTGACGGACCTTCCCGTGACGGCCACTTCGAAGGCCTCGGGAGCGATGTCCCACTTTTTGTGAACCGCCCTCTTCGCGAAGCGGAGAAACCCCTCGACCGCCTGGATGAGGGTGGCCACCGGGATCTCCTGGGCGTAGTCAAGCCACGCCCCCTGGACGCGGGTCCCCTCATTGAAGACCTTGGCAAGATGCCGCGCCTGCTCGGGCGTGAGCTTCCCCACCTTGACGAGGTCGAGCATATCCGGATACTCCAAATAGCTCCTTTCTAATGAGATTAAGGAATATGCCGTGCTGCGGGACATCCCGAGGCGCTCCCTGGTGTAATGGCCCAGGGAGAGGAAGAGCATATCCTTATAGAGGCCGAAATTGTTGAGAGTCCGCAGGAGCCTCCCCTGGTAAAAAGAGAGGGAGTGGCGGAGCGCCACCATCGACCTCAGCCGTGCGAGCGCTTCGAAAGGATCGGCGGCAGGAGGCGCAGAGCCACCGGGAGCCTGGAGCTCCTTGGGAAGCTCCACCGTGACGGGCTTCCAGGGGAGGTACTCCCACAGGTGCGACACCTCTTCAAGATCCTTGTGGACCTGGCGGGCAAGCTCCTTGTCCCGCTCGCCGAAGGAGGCCTCGTCATCGAGGGAGCCGATGGCACCCGCCAGGGCGCCAAGGAGAAGGGTCTTCTCCTCGATGGCGGGATCGGCTCCGTTCTCCCTTGTGTCGGAAGCATCAAGGCTATTCCGAGAGTATGCCCCCTCACCGTGGTTGGCGCAGTCGCCATGGGAAGCCTCAATGCCCTGGGAGCCTTTCTCCTGCGCGCAGCAGAGAGAAAGCTCCCCGGTGTGATGAGCGCCTGGCTTCCCTGTCCCGGAATCCGAATCCTCCGGTGCCTGCGTCGCTGTGCCAGGACACCCGAGACCCACAAGCGGCGCCGAAGCGACAAACTCCGCAAGAAGGGCCTCTACGAACGAATCCGAGGGAAGCTCCGCCTCCTCGATCCTGCGGAAGACCTCGATGGCTCGATCCCACTTTGCGGCAACGGAAAAAGGAACCCCCACAGTCACCGCGAGGCTCCCTGCGTCCTCTTCATCGTCATCGCCGGCGACAAAGGAATCGATGCCGGCCTCCCCGGCACCCGACTTGAATTTCTTCACCTCCTCTTCAATTTCTCTTATGGTGGAGTGCATGGCTCTTGAGAGCCACTCCGCCTCGGTCTCAGGCGTCACGACCTGGAAAAGATGCCGCAGTGCGCTTTTGCGCAGAAGCCCCTGTTCAAGAGCCTCCCTGATGAGGGGGAGCTTCTGAAGGGCCTTCGCATTCCTCATCAGCTCATAACCGCTCCTGGATGAGAGGCCCAGCTCCTCGCGTGCAAAGTCGCCGACACGCACATAGCCGAGCTTCTCGAGCTTCCCGTGTAGAGAAAGAAGTGCCTCCCCGATGAGAAGATCGAGCCTGACCCCGGCGGAAGAGAGGCACCAGAGGTTCCAGTCCAGGACCTCCCCGGTGAGATCCCTGAAGATATGCCGGCTGTCAGCCCGTGAGAGCACCTCGTCGGCGCCGTACGTGACCAGCGGGAGGCCGGTGGCAGCCTTGAAAACCTGCCCGCCCTCCATGACGGCCTCGTATCCGGGATACTCGCGGATCGCCCCGGCAGATGCCTCAGCAGCCTGGGTGGCCTGAGCAGCCTCTCGGTGTGGGGCCTCCCTGAGTTGAGATCCCGCCGGCGTATTCACGATAGTCCTCCTTTCATCAGTTATCTATATGCTGCGGGATACCCATGTATCCCTTATCTTATTATAACCTATTAAACATGGAAAGTCAAAAGTTAAGATCGCTAAAATGCTTGTATTTATTGGGTTTCAATGCCATCACCACATGGCCCGTAAGGGGATAGAAAGGCCTGTTTTGAGATTTTTTCCGACAAAACCGCTGAAGGCCTCTCCAACGCAGAGAAAAGGGGCCTGCCGGCAGGGAAAAGGATGGGGAGCGGAAATGGATGGGCAAAGAAAAATATTTTCAGACCCACACGCGGGAGAGGTCGAGGGAAAGGCCGGGGAAAAGGCGGGGCCTGAAGGGCTCGTCGCCATTGATCTGCGCTACAAGGGTGTAACCCTCACCGGAAAGGGCATACTCTTCCAACACCTTTGTATCAGGGTCCAGCATCCAGTACCACTCGATCCGGTATTTCGCATAGATGCGGAACTTGAAGACCCGGTCATTGCGCATTGATGACGGGGAGAGGATCTCTATCACGAGGTCTGGAGGGCCCTCGATGCCCCGCTCGCTCTCAAGGGAGGCGCGCTCTTTTGACAGATAGAGGAGATCGGGCTGCATCACCGTGCGGTTGTCAAGAATGACATCAAGGGGTGCATAATAAAAACTGCCTTCCTCTAAGTGCTCAATATAAGTGCTCAATATTGAAAAAAGCCTGCCTGAGAGCTTTTGATGTTTCGTTCCGGGCCCAGGCGTCATATAAAGCTCTCCTTCCATTATCTCGTAGCGGTTCCTGTCATCAGGGAAGGCAGCGTAATCTTCATAGGTGAGAGGAGGCCTCTCGGGTCGGACCAGGTCTGCCATGATGTATCACCTCACCTCGATTGTAGCACAGGCCGGGGGATTCCGCAATCAGCGGGGCTTCTCTTTCCCGTCGCCTTTCCCCCCCCTGGCATTGAGGAGCTTTGTCATTTCGGGATAAAGAAAAGGCAGGAGATTTCTCCCCTGCCTCGGTTTTCCCTAAGGAGTCATATTCTATCGATATATATTGCTATATATGGCAGGAACTCCTGCATCACGCCATACGGGAAGCCTCTGGGGGCCTGATCCAGCCCCTATGTAAAGCTGTGTGAGGGCATTCCCCGTGTTGCCGTCAACAAGCTGCTGCGCTGCCCACGTATTGGTTGAAGCGGTGTAATTACGCGTCACCACTCTATTGCTCTGAACAAATCCGCACATTCCATAGGCACCAGAGGGGTCAAAGCCAATGAAGGGGATTGTAGTCGCGGCAGTGCCATCATCAAGCTGCGTCTCTGTCCAGGCGGCGACATAGCGGTTCACAAAGGTTCTCCCTGCACCAGAGACATAGACTGCATAGACATAGCCGCTTGAATCCATGGCGACATAGGGCGATCCTGCGGCGGCATTGAGTACTGTCGCCGCTCCGCCAGCCTGCCAAGCGCCTGCAGTATAGCGGTTGCAATAGACCGCGCCTAATTCTACAAAGACAGCAGCTGCAGTCCCGCCTGATTGCACTGCTAATGCAGGAGCACTGGCAGCATTCACACCACCGCTCAGCACTGCTGGTGCACCCCATGAGCCGATGATCCAGCCACCTGCCGCCGTGTATTTGCGTGCATTCAACTGGGCAAATGTATTACCTGCATCATTTTCCAGGAATGTGCATATCCCGTTGTTGCTCCCGTCAAAACCAATCATCGGCGTCGCTTCACCATCTCTTGCATCACCGCTGTCAAGTCGGAGAGCGCCGGCATTCCATCCACCTCCTGACGGCCAGTAGCGGGCGGTAATCTGCAATTCTGCAACAATAGTTTCACGGAATACACATATCGCATTATTACTCGCATCAAAGGCAATCTTGGGCGTTGCCACCGCTGCCGCGCCAGCAGTCTCCAGATCAGTGCTCGCCGTCCATACAAGCGTTGCAGGATCATAGGTATATGATTTGATTACTGTCCCCCCGCGCACGAAAACCGCAATGGCTTTCCCATTTGAGTCCATGGCAAAATCAGGACTTGTGCAATTTGCTCCACCGGCGTCTATGCGGACCGCAGCGGCCCACCCTCCCGTGGCGGAGAACCGCATGCTGTAGATACCGGTATTTGCTCCGTCATGCTTTTGATAGACAAGGAGTGCATCTCCTCCATTAGTGGTCCGCCGGTCAAAGAGCACTTTGGGTGAGTCTATTCCCCCTGCCGCGGAATCGCGCAGAGATGCCGCTCCCCATGCATAGGTCCTCGTATAAGCCACCGATGCCGTACCAAGTGCTGTTGTTACCGTAACATTCCCTGTGGGAGGGCAGTTATAGGGCACCGTGCAGGAAATACCGGTGGAAGTCCACGAACCGTAAGCGAGTGCTGCAATACCGCCGAAGGTAACCGTACCGACACCCTGAGTTCCGCCAAAATTGGTACCGCTGAGAGTACAAAGACCTCCACCTGCAAGAGTCTGCGCACCGCTTGTAATAGTCGGTGCCGCCGCAGTGGTGAGCGTGATGGGATAGGTGTTGGTATTAGTACCTGAGATAGTAGCATAGACACTATAAGTTCCTGCCGCAAGTGCTACAGGGACTGTGAACTGGACGCTTGTTCCTGTCGTGCCCCAAGAAATAATCCCGGCGCCCGTTGTACTTACTGTCACAGTGCTTGTTCCTTGAGTGGTTCCCAGATTTGTCCCCACAATGGTGAGGGTCTGACCTTGACCTGCCGTCGCAGTGGAGGGAGTAATATAGCTTATTGTTGGCGCAGAAGCGGAAACCACACTGATATTATAGGAACTTGAGTTGGTTCCACCTGCCGTCACATAGACTGCCGCTGCACCAACTGCATATGTTGTGGGAATTGTTCCTACAACTTGTGTAGCTGTCCAGGAGTTAACAGCGATCTGCGTCGAGCCCACGGTAATAGTGCCCTGTGTCGTCGTGAAGCCCGTTCCCGTAATCGTTATCTGGGCGCCCTGGTTCACCGTTCCCGGCACAATGCTCGTGATGACCGGCGTTCCCGAGGTGATGGTGATAGTATACCCATTGCTGTAAGCGCCGTTTACATTTATATAGACATTCACCGAGCCCTGAGATGAAGTCAACGGGATGTTGCATATGACCTGCGTGTCTCCCCATGAAGAGACCGTTGACTGGGTCACCGACGTGGACCCTGAAAATACGACGTAATTGGTGCCCTGGCTGCTCCCGAAGCCTGACCCGGTGATGATGACCTGCCCGCCGAGGCCCTGCGTGGTGGGCGACACGGAAGTGATCGCCGGCCCTGAAGAGGAGACAACGGTGATGTTGTAAAGATTGCTGTTCCCGCCCGCATCGGTGTGAACATAGATCTGGTAGGTCCCTGCTGTGGCGCCGGAAGGTATCGTAATGGTGAGCTGCGTGTTGCTCCACGAGACCACAGTGCCCACTGTATCACCATTGACCGCGGCTACATAGCTCCCCGTGGCCTGGGTGGCCGCAAAGTTGGTGCCGGTGATCACGACGTTCTGGCCGGCATTGACCGTCGAGGGGCTGATTGATGAAATGGTCGGCGGGTTTGTCCCCTGGGTGGGGGTGATGGTGTTCGTGCCTGGAGAAGCCGACGAGGTAGAGCTTACCGCCTGGCCCGACACAATGATGGTCACTATGATGGTGTACTGGCGGCCCGCCACAAGCTCAGGCGTGAGACAGTTAATCCTGTCGGAGCCCCAGTAAAGATAGACTGTTGCATAGAGAGGGCTGCTTGCCGTCGTGTTGTCCACGAAGGTCACGTAACTCTTCGAGGTGTCCACGCGCCCTCCCCGGGTGCCAAAGTTGGATCCCCTGATCACGCACTCCTGGCCCGGCGTGAGGGTCGAGGTGCCTGATGTGTTGGTCACGCTTGAAACAACCGGCGTCGTGGAAGAGCTCCCTCCTCCTCCCCAGTATCCGCCGCCGGCATCGCCGCTTCCTCCGCCGCAGCCCGCCATGGCAAAGGCCATGAAAGCCGCCACACAGAGCACCGCCAATAACTTCCCTGTCTTCATGCCTGAACATCCTCCTTAAAGAAAGAATTTAGTTACCCCGGATAAGCCGTGCGTCCCGGAAGCACTCCATCAATAAGAGCGGTTTTGGCGAAGAATAAGCGAGGAAAACCTGGCCCCCCCGACGCGCACCTCTACAAAATCCCATGAGGAATTCTCCCTGAAAGGCCCCTTTCCTGCCCTCACCGGAAATCTCTTTGCCCGCGAAAAAAAGTATGGTATGATAGGAGAAAGGAGACACTTCAGGCAATGACCGCAAAAAACGCTTCTCTTGACCAGGCGCTTCACAAGCTCCTTCTCTCATTAAAAGAAAAAACAAGGGAAGTGCTGGGCGACCGCCTTGCGGCGATGGTGCTCTCCGGCTCCCGGGCCCGGGGAGACAGCGAGCCCGACTCCGATATCGACGTGCTCATCGTCCATCGCGGCGGGATATCCCGCGAGGAGAAAGCGCGCCTCGTCGAGGAGTGCTGCGCGCTCTGCGAGGACAAGGTGGTGGTATTCACCTATTCCACCGAGGAAGCCTGGCATACCTGGTGCACTCCATTCCTTGAAAACGTGAGAAGGGAGGGCATAGAGCTGTGACAGCCCTCAGATGGCAATCTCCTCGGTCTTGGTCTCGTCAAGCTTCCCCTTGACATAATCATAGCCCATCTCGCCCAGGGAGAGGACCCCTGCAGCAATGAGGAGAGGCGGGTATGCGAGGCCCGCGAAGGTGAGGGCGGCCACGGTGCCGTCAATGGCGGCGCGGCCCCATTCGCCATCGGCCATGTGGAGCACCGCCGTGCCCGAAGAGATGAAGCCGCTCGCTATGTTGCCCTTCGTGGCAAGGGATGCGGCGGCGCCCGACTCCAGGAGCGCCGTAGCCTTGGTGCCTACCGACGTTCCCGGCAGAGTTTTGGAAAGAAGCTTTGCCACAGTGGGCGCCGAAGAGAAAGGCTGGCATGCCAGGCCTCCCGCGCTGAGAAGATCCTGGCCTTCAATGCTTGAAGAGAGGCTGCTGCTGAGCGAGTGCCCCCCGGCCACCCTCTTAAGAGCCCCCACGAAAGCCTGGGAGTCCTTGGTGCCTTCCATGCCTTCAATAGCATCTTTATAAGGCGAGTTTTCACCAAAGAGACCGTCAAGAGACGAGAGGGGATCGCCTGGGTTTACAAGGAGCCGGCCTCCACCGGGGGCCTCCTTGCCGTTCACAAGCACCTTTCCGTCCCTGGTCACCTCTATCGATGACGAGCCCGATTCATTCTTAATTGACAAAGGCTTCTCTGATGAAGGATCGGTCGTATAGGAGAGCGAGTCTTCTACGCGGCGGGGGGGATCGTCATAGCTCGCGCCATAGTCCCTCACAAGCTCAAGGCTCTTCACATGGCCCACCGACAGCCCCGTCCCTTCGGCGCTGTAGCGGTGGGAATCGTAGCTTGACTGATCCTCTCCCGTATTGGGATTCTTTGACCATGAGGTCGTATAGTCGTGATAAAGGGGGGCATTTCCCCCGCGCTCAAGGGTGCGGCGCTCCTCCGGGGTGAGATTGGCCCTGTCAAGAGTGGCGGCTTCACGGCCCTGCTCGCTGTGGGCCACCTGCTTTTCTCCCATCCAGGTGTCGTCGGTCATGCGGAAAGTTCCGTCGGTGCTGCGGTCAAGCTTTACCACGTGGTTGTAATCGGAGCCCTCGATGACCTCCTGGGTGGCCACGTCAAGCCCGTTGTCAGTGACGGCGCGGTAGTTCCAGTGGACCATGCCGTCGCTGTCCTGGAAGCGCGTCACGGTCTTGCCGTCCTTCTGGGGACTGGCATAGTCGCCCATCTCCACGAGCTCGGTCCTGTCATCACCGGGGCTCTGCGTGACGGTGACACGGACATCGAGAGGGTCGTCATGGCTTTTGCCGAGCCATTCATCGGCATCGCCCTTCGAGTCGAGTATCCCGCGGCCTTTATCCCTGAGATGATCGGGAGGGGACTTCTCCGAGATTACCCCATCCACATCAGGCGTGAAGGTCTTCCCGCCCACCTTTGCGCTTATCAGGGAGGCGTCTGCATCATAAGTCCTTGCGGCTTCGTTCTGCTCAAGCTCTTCCCTCGTGAAGCCCCGCACGTCGGTAGTGGTGGCAAGCTCGCCGTTCTGGAGGTTCCATGAGTTCGCCTCCGAGAAGAGCACCTCTTTCCCGTCTTCACGCTTTCCCGCCATGCGGAGATCTGAAGCCTGGGCGCTCTCGGTGACCATCTGGCCTGTGGCAGCCTTCGAGGACTTTTCGGTATAGGAGACAAAGAGGCCCGATTTCTCCTTGTCCACGGTGATGGGGCCGCCGGCGTCAAATTTCGCCTCGTCAAGATACACCTGCTGCTGGTAACTTTTTGAGCGCGACGTCACCTCTTCCGGCGGATTCTTTGAAGGGTTGATGACAGTAGTCTCCGTCTCCGTCACCTGGGTGGGGCCTCGCTCGGCGCCCTCGGGAGGGACCATGAGCTCATCGGCAGGCTTGTCCACGTATTCACCGGGAGGCGAAGGGGGACGGATCACCGGCACATCGGAGGGAGGAGGGCCGGGGAGAGGCGACACGGGCTGCATCGGGCGGCCGCTCGCCTCTTCCAGTGATTTGGGAGTCTCATAGGTATGGGAGGAAGTCCTTTCTTTTACCCCGTCAGGTCTCTCAATCTCCACGACCTCCCATGACTCGCCGTCGGGCCTGGTGCGCATTTCGCGGCGCTCTTTCACCCCGTCAGGGCGCTCGGCCGTCGTCACCGAGGAGGTGCTGCCGTCGGCAGCCTTTGTCTCTTTGACGGAATAATTGACGCCGTCCTTCTTGAAGTCGCGGTCTGTCACCTCAGCGCCAGCGCTGTTCTTTGAGACGTCCACGGTATATTTCACGCCGTCCTGGGTGTAGGTATAGACTTTGTGGGGGGTGCCGTTTTCCGTGCGGCTCTCGGTGGTATATTCCACCCCCTCGGGGACAGGGGGCGCTTCCACGGCATCGGGACCGTCGCGGCGGGCCCTGGCATTTCTCACGGCCTCGCCGAGCGCCTGCTGAAATGCGGGGCTTCTTTCGGCATTTCTTCTCCCGGCCTCGCCGGAAGCCGGTGAAGCCGGCTCAGGAGCCTCCCCGCTGGCCTCGCGGCTCGGGGTAAAGGTTGACTTCTTCTCCTCGTAAGCTTCCCGGGCCTTATCTGCGCCGGGAGCTTCATCCTTGCCTGCAGGCTCTTTTACCGCAGCCTGCGAGGCTTTTCCTGAAGCCTCGGTCCTTTTTTTCGGGGGCGCTGATGCTACCGCTTCAACCTTGTCCTCTGAGGGCGCCATATCTTGTCTCCTCTCTGCTCTCTGGAAAAGTACACAGTATGCTACTTCCCATGCTATCACCTCATCTCACCAAAAGGAAATGAATTATCACTGAAAAAAACCTGATTTCCTTGCCGCCATGTAAAATGATTATAATAAAGCGGGAGCCTTCCCCTCGCGGCTGTCGTAGCCCAGGTGGAAGAACTTCTTCAGGGTCTTCAGGATGATAATCACGTCAAGGAAAAGGGACACGTGAGAGACATAGAAGAGGTCATACTCCAGCTTGACGAGCTGGCTCTCGTCGGAGTTGGGGTACTCCACCTGGTTCACCTGGGCCCACCCCGAGATGCCGGGCTTCACCGACAGGCGGAGGTAATAGAGAGGCGTCATGGCCGCATATTTGTCCACGAAGACCTCCTCGATGGGGCGGGGCCCGATGAGGGAGAGGTCTCCCCAGAGGACATTGAAAAGCTGGGGGAACTCGTCAAAGCCGAACTTGCGGATGAGCCATCCCGTGCGGGTCACGCGCTCATCGCCCGGCTGGGTGAAAAGGGGCCCTTTTTTCGCTGTATGGCGCATGGTGCGGAGCTTGAAAAGGCGCAGGGTCCTCCCGAACTGCCCCACGCGCTCGGGGCGGAAGAAGAGGGGGCCAGGCGATTCTATGGCGATGAGGATAGCTGACAGGGCGACAAAGGGGAACGATATGATGATGCCAAAGAGCGAGAGGCACACATCAACGAGGCGCTTCACATTAAGGTAATAGGCGGGGAGAGGGAAGCGCTCGGCAAGCACTGCCACCGTGGAATCCTCGGTGCTTACGACAGGTATTCTCCCCGTGATGAGGGAGTAGAAGGTAAGGGCATCAAAAACCTGGACGCCCCGCGACTTCAGGAAGAGAAGCTTTGCGCGGAACAGGGGGAGCGCCTTCAGAGAAAACACCACCACATTGATATCCCACTCCTTCATGACCTCTTCGATATCATTGCAGGGGCCCATCATGAGGGCCTCGCCGTCGGTGTCCTTCCAGCAGAGGGCCTGCGCCCCGGAAGTGTCGGGGATGAGGGCTGCCGTGCGGTACTCCATCATCGGGTCATCGCGGATGGCCTTCACCAGTGCCCAGTTGAGGGCATCATCACCGAGAAGCATGACGACGGTGCGCACCTGGGCCTTCATTACCGTGCGGTAAAAGATGAGCCTCCAGGCATAGATTGCGATGATGATGAGGGGGATGTGGGTCACCAGCACCTTCCTGAGGTTGGGCACCTTCTGGAAGAAGTAGAAGAGCATGGTGAGCCCCCCGACAGCGAGGAGCACCGCCAGGATGATGCGGACGAGCCTGCCCTGGGAGAGAGAGACGCTCCTCACGTTATAGAGGTCGAAGACATAGAAGACTGCCAGGTGGGCAAGGACCGCTATGGCTACGGGGATCCAGAGCCCTCTCGCAAGCCCCGCGAAGAGGTCGGCCCAGGAAAACCTGAACCAGGGGAGGTACATGAAGATAATGGAGGCAAGGATGATAACGGTGTCAACGGCCACAAGCAGATACTGCCTGCGCACGAAGGGATTTCTTGTGACGATGGAGCCCACGGCATCTCACCTCTTTTCGCAGCCACCCCATTGTAACCCAAGGGATGCCTTTCGTCAACACCGGGGTGATCGCTTTGACTTTCCAGTAAGAATGTAGTATAGTAAAACTGTAATACTTTACAAAGGGGTGATTTTCATGGGCGAGACCGTGAAGGTGAGCATGAAATACCAGGTCACCATCCCCGAAGAGGTGCGGAAAAAGATACCCCTGGAGATCGGGTCGCGCGTCAAGGTCTTCGCCCGCGATGACGAGATCGTGATAAAGCCTGTCGTGGAGGTGCCAAGGGAGCAGGCATGGTTCTGGGAAGCCTCATGGCTTGAGAAGGAGAAAAGCGCCACTGAAGATGAAAAAGCCGGCAGGACAAAGTCCTTCGACGACGTGGAAGAAGCCCTCAGATGGCTAAAAAGCTGAAAATCTCACGAACCTTCAAAGAATGCTACCAAAAGCTCCCCCGAGAGATCCGGAAAAAAGTGGACAAGCATCTCCGCTTCCTCAGGGAGAACCCGATCCATCCCTCGCTGAGGCTCCACCTGATTGAGCGCACAGGGTCCATCTGGGAGGGATATGTTGATGCCTCATACCGCTTCACCTTCGAGATCCGGGAAGATCACTATTACCTGAGAGCCGTGGGCGCCCATAAAATCATTGATATCGAGGCAAGAAGGGGCTGACAGGCTGTTTATCTGCCCAGGACCTCCCTTATCTTCTCATCGAGAAGGTCCGCCATCTTTTCCCTTGTATAAGACTGCGCCACTTCCCGGGCATTTCCCGATGCCCTGAGCGAGAAAGCCTCATGCTCCTCTTTCACTTTCCTTATGGCCTCAGAGAGCGACGGCGGATCGTCGGGGATAAAGGCAAGATTTCCCCCGGTGCGCGACAGGATCTCGGCGCCTTCGCCCTTGATGCCGTAAATGACAGGCTTTCCCGCGCACATGTAGTCAAAGACTTTCGAAGGGATTGTTCTCGCCATCGTCTCGTCCGAGAGGAGGGGAAGGACAAGCGCCGAAGCCTGCGCCATCTCCCTGAAAGCCTCGGCCTTGCCGACAGGCCCCTCAATCGCGAAGCGCTTCAAGCCCCTCTCTAAAGCCATGGCCTCGAGCTTCCTTCGCTCCACGCCATCTCCGATAAGGCGGAAGTCGATGCCGGAATGCCCCTCCTTCTCCAGCAGCGCCGCCGCTTCGACCACCACCTCAAGATTCTGGCAGCGCCCGAAGTTCCCCACATAGGAGACCGTGAAATCCCGGGAGCTCGCTTCAGGCTCCTTTCCTGCCTCCGGGAGATATGAGGACGGCACCCCGTTGTACATGACGAAGAGCTTTTCACTGCCCGGGGCGCCCATAATCCCGCCGATGCGCTCTGCCATGGGCCTTGACACGGCCGATATCTTCACGGCGCCCCCGTAGAGCAAGCGCTCGGCCACTTTCGCCCCCCTGAAAAGAATGCCCGACTGAGAGAGCTGCCCTGCCGACACGGCTGACTCGGGCCAGAGATCCCGCACGTCAAGGAAGAACTTCGCCCCCTTGAGGCGCGCGGTGAGAAGGCCCGCCCACCCCGCAAAGAGGGGCGGGCTCGTGGCTAAAACCACCGAGGGGCGGCCTTTGAGCCTGAGAGCCGCCATGAGGGCGTTCATCATGAATGACGAATAATGAGCGATATAGTTCCACTTGCCTTTCCCGGAATAGGGCACAAGGGGCACCCTGATCACTTTCACGGCGCCGTCATCAAGGGGAGCGGCACTTTCCCCCTCGGCTATCCCGCGGTGCGGGCGCGCCGTGATGACCGTCACCTCATATCCCTTCCCTGCGAGCAAATCGGCAGTCTCCTTGATGCGGAATGCGGCAGCCGTCACATCAGGGTGGTAATACTGGGTCACTATGAGGAGAGAGGTCTCACGACCACTCGATGAGGCACTGCACACTGTTCACTCCTTTTGCCGCGACGGCCTTGATGGGCACCCTGCTGCCGAACTCGGGGAAATACGAGGCATCTTTCACCTCAAGCCCCCCTTTTGAGGTGATGGTAAACTTCTTCCCGGCGCACTCGGCCTTCACCGCTTGAGAGGAACATTCCAGAATGCTTACCAAAGGGCCGAGATGCAGCGCTGAGACAAAGTCCTTTCCAGGCGGAGAGACAAGAGAATCCTCCAGGGAGATGGCGGTATCCCTGAGGGAAACTTCGCGGCGGAAGATGTGGCCGTGATAGTCGTGGAGCACCGCGGAAATAAGAACGGCGCCGTCCTGCTCTTCAAGATATTTCTCCATGACCCGCGCGCGGCGCCCTATCCCGAAGGAGGCAAAGCACTCCGACTGCTCAAGGCCCTCGCCATGGGGCACGTTATGGGCTTCCGTGCCCCGGCAGTATGTGCGGATATCGCTGTCCTGGTATGAGCCGCAGCCCGTGTCCACCATGGCGCGCTCGCCATGGAGGGAAAGCTCGAAGGAAAGGGCGTCACAGTGGGAGTGGCCCGGCTGGTGCGAGGGGCGGGGGCCCTGGCACTTCATTACGAAGTAATGGCCATCACCCCATCGGCGCAGGGCATACCCCGAGTCGGGAAGGAGAAGGGCGCAGGGAGCGTCTGAAGGCGAAAATCCAGGGAAGGAAAAGCGATAGCCGTTGAAGGCGGCGTCGCCGAAAAGGGCTATCTTCCCGTCGGGGTGCATAAGGTGCGAAAGCCATGCCTTCATCTTCTCAAAGGCGGAGCGCGAGGCCTCGACAAGCTTTTCAATGAGGGCCCCGTGCTCCCTGAGGGCAGGATGCCCGCCAGCCAGGGCGGCGCTCCCCGAAGCGATGACCGATGAGGTGCCTTCCATCACCACCTGGTGATACATGGGTGAGAGCTCATAATGGGCGCCGTCCGGGAGCACCTGGGAGGCCAGGGCCTCCATGAGTCCCCGGCAGGAAAAGAGAAGCCATTTTTCAAGCTCTCTTTCCGCCCGCTCCCGCGAGGGAAACTGCTTATCCATGAGAAAGAGGGAGCCAAGGAAAAGGGCCCGGTAATTCTCAAAGAGGTGGTTGGCCCCGATATGGTATTCCACGTCGCAGAAAAGCCTCAGCCCCTGCCGGTAAAGAGACTCTGCCATCACCGCCGTGACGGCCTCATAAGGGGCAGGCGCTCCACGGTGCCCCTCAATCCACTGAACCCACCGGGCCATCCTCCGGGAGATCACGTAAGGCTCCCACGGCTCGGCGCCTTCGTCAGCATTGCAGAATATCCAGTCCACGATGAGAAGAAGGGCATCCTCACAAGGGAAGGCCCCTGCAAGAAACTCAAAGGCATTGAGCTGATAGCGGAAAAGCTTCTCCGAGGCGCCGTCATCCCAGAATGACGGCGACGGATAGCCAATGCTCCTGTTCAGAAGAGAGACCTTCACCGTGCTCCCGGCGCGGCTCCCCTCCTCGCGAAGCCTGAGGGCTTCTTCGGGAAGGGACGGCTTCTCACCCCCCGTGACGCGCACAAAGCGGCGCTTCATGCCATGAAGGACCCGTCCCGCCATCTGGCCGGGCCGGTAGTAGCGGAAAGAGGAAAGAAGCGCCGGGATATCTTCAACCCTCATAAGCCTGCGGCACGGAAAGTGGCATCTGTCACTTCCACGAGCTCCTCAAAGGGTATGGGTGAAGGGAGGCCCTTCTCGACGGCCTCCACAAAGGCCCTCGCGCAGCCGCCGTGCCCCTTGTCCTGGGCCATGGGCTTCTCCCTGGAAAAGCCTTTCACGCCGAAGCCCGCGAGGCTCCTGAAATTGTCAAGCACCAGCACGGCGCCGCCGCATATCACCTCGAGGCGCTCCTTGGGAAAGCTCTTATGGCCTGCCGTGAGGTAGTGGAGAAAGCCCTGGGAGCCGTTTGTGCAGCGCAGGAAGAGCGATACCGTGCCCGGAGCGGCAGAGGCACCTCCGGGGAAAGACTGCACCTCCGCAAGGGGTGAGCCGGCACAGAACCTTATAAGATCGATGAAGTGGCATCCCTCGCCGATAAGGCGCCCGCCGCCGGCCTCGCCGTCAAGGGTCCAGTGATCGGCGGGAAGGCTCCCGGCGTTCACCGTCATCACGAATGTCCCGGGCTCCCTGAAGCCCGAGAGGATCTCACGAAGCCTCACGGTAAGGGGGGCGAAGCGCCTGTTGAAGCCTACCATGAGCAAGGGCTTCTCTGCGAGGGAGCGGTAAGTCTCATCAAGGGCCTCAAGCTCTTCGCGCTTTATACAGAGCGGCTTCTCCACAAAGACATGCTTTCCCGCCCTGAGGGCCTCCATGACCAGTGCCCCATGGCTGTCATGCTGCGTGGCTATCACGACTGCGTTTATCTCGCTGTCATCGAGAAGGGCCCGGTGGTCAGTGGTCACCGCCTCAAAGCCGAACTTCCTGCCGGCATGGTACCCCGACATTCCCCCGGCGCTCGCAATGATTTTGAGACGCGCGCCTGTCTCCCTGAAGGCGGGGATAAGCGTTGACGAGGCAAAGCTCCCGGCGCCGATAAATCCTATCACCGGCGCTGCAGCCTTCCCTGAAGCCTGGGATACGCCAAGAGGCACCACCTTCAGCGCGGTGTCAACAGGGGCATCATAGTCAAGCATGATGCCAAGCATATCGGTACCTCCCGAGACATTTTCATAGGCATCGAGGGCGCTCCCGAAAGGAGAGCGCGCCGTCACGAGGCTCTCCGTCACGAGCTTTTTCTCCTTCATGAGCTGCAGGACCGCCTCAAAGTTGCGCTGCTCGGTCCAGCGCACGAAGCCTATGGGGTAATCAAGACCCTTCTTCTCATAGGGCGCCTGGTAGCGCCCGGGCCCGTAGGAGCAGGAGACCTGGAAGGAAATCTCCTTCCTGTAAAAATCATCGCGGGAAAGGGCAAGGCCCACGACGCCCACAAGAATGACCCGCCCGCGGGGACGGCACATCCGGGGCGCCATGTGGATCGGGTCATTGCTCTTGGTGGAGGCGGTAATAATGACGCCGTCAACCCCGTAGCCCGATGAAAAGGCGTGGGCGATCCCCACGGCATCGAGGCTTTCGGTGAGGGCATAGGCCTCAGCGCCAAAGCGCCGCGCGTGGTCAGCCTTCTTCTCATCAGGGTCAAAGCCCAGGACCCGACAGCCGTGGGCTCCCAGGATCTGGCAGGTCAGGAGGCCTATGAGGCCGAGCCCCATTACCGCCACGGACTCGCCGAGGGTCGGGCTTATAAGGCGCACCCCCTGGAGGGCAATGGCGGCAATCACGGTGAAAGCGGCCGTATCGTCGTCAACGCCGGGAGGGATAAGGGCGCAGAGAGTGGCCGGCACCGAGACAATCTCGCCATGGGGGCCGTTCGAGATGACGCGGTCTCCCGCCCTGAAGCCCTCGACACCGCTCCCCGCGGCAATGACCTCGCCTGCCTGGGAATAGCCCAGCGTGATGGGCTGATCCAGTTTGCTCTGCACAGCCTGCACCGTGGGCAAGATGCCGTCGGTCTTAATCTTCTCGAGGACCTGGCGCACCCTGTCAGGCTGCTGTCGGGCCTTCTCTATCCACCCCGCCCTTCCGAAATCAAGGAGCATCCGCTCGGTGCCGAGGGAGATGACGCTCCGCCTTGTCCTTATGAGGAGATGGCCCGCCCGGGCCTGCGGCACCGGGAGCTCGGCGAGCTCAAGCGCGCCTGTCCTGAGGCTCTGAAATAACTGCTTCACTGCACCCTCCTCCTTCTCAATTCAAGACCCTCATTCCATCTCCTGCCGGCCGGCAGCGCGGCTTATGATAGCCCCCTCACCCTACGTCATCGTTGACGAGTTGATGAACATGGTGCAGTTCTTCCGGCATTTCCCCGAGAGGGCCTGGGCCCTGAAGGCGTCGCGCTTCTTCCTGACCTCGCCGGGATCATCATCAATGACATTCCCTATACAGGAGTCCTCGTGCTCGCCGCAGCAGATGCGCAGGTTCCCCTTGAAATCGACCCACTGGGAGAAAAAAGGGATGGAGCAGCTCCCCCTCGCCGATGAATCGCCGGCCTCGCTGATGGTGCCCTTTTCCAGAATCTCCCGCGGCACGATGACGGTAATGCCCTTACGTGAGAGCTCGTGGACCTTTTCCCTGATATGTGAGGCAAAAGACGCGATCTCTGCGGGCGCAAGGCGAGAGAGACGCTCTTTTGCGATCTCCCCGGGGTTGTTGTTGTGGCGCTCATCAACCTTGAAAGAGCGAAACTGCACAGTGGAGGCGCCATACTCCTCGACGAAGGCCATCGCCTCATCAAAGCGCAGCAGGTTTGTCTTCATAAGGATGGTGTTGACGCGGAGGCGCGGGAATGCCGAGTTTCTCGAGCGTTTCAGCTCCCTGAGCCTGGCGAGCTTTTCCGTGACGGCATCAAAATTCGAGCGGAACATGATGCGGTGATAGTCATCGCGGGCAAATCCGTTCATCGAGATGACAAGCTCATCGACAGGCCTCTCCACCATGAATTTCATTATAGTGTCGTCAAGGAGAAGGCCGTTGGTGGCAAAGGAGACAAAGGGGATGCCCCGGTCCTTCGCCGACGCGATATAGTCTATGAAACCTGGCGTCATGAGGGGCTCATAAGAGCACGAGAGGTACAGGAGCCTCGCGGCGGGACCGACTCTTTCCAGGAGAGCATTGAAGCGGGGAAGGGGCATCATATGCTCTTCTGTGCATTTCTGAGGCCTGTTCTCGCACATGATGCATTCGATATTGCAGACGTCGTTGGTATCCATCCGCAGGACATTCTTGCGCATCCCCAGGGCCTCGGCCGCCTGCAGCACCCCTGCCCTGAGCCTGTCGCTTCCCAGCAGATCATAAAGTTTTTTTAAGTGCCTCACCTCGGCCATACCTGTACCCCGCGCCATCTGCACTCGCCCCATGTACTCCCCATTTTGCCGGGGGAATGCCAAAAACCTTTTTTACCGCCGAACCTTTGCATAAGCGCCGTTTTCTGCTATAATCTTATATGTAAAAGGAACTCCTTCACGGGAGGTGATTTTCCGTGTACCGTACGGATACTAACCGGGGCATTGCCCTTATCCTCGTGCTGGTGGTCCTCATTGTTGTCGTCATCTTTTCCGTTGCCCTCATCGGGCTCTCCACCATGCAGTCGCGGTACTCCCTCAGGCGCGGCAACGAGGTCATCACCAGGCAGTCGGCCCAGGCGGGAATCCAGGAGGCATACCTGATCCTCAGGGATATTTATGACTGGGGCAAGATAGAAGCGGCCATGACGATGGAAGAAAAAGAGGACCGGGAAAACAAGCATGATGATGATGACGGGGGCGGCCACGGCCATAGAGACTTTTCCGTGGTGCCGGACGGCGGGTCAATCCCGCCCCTTCTCATCAACGACAGCTATTTCCCCCAGAACGGCACCTATTTCACCACCACCGTCGATGCCACGGACTTCTTTTCATGCGCCGTCACTTCAACAGGCTATTTCAAGAGGAATAATTCCCTCGGCGACGATCCGTCAAACCGCCTCTGGGAAAAAGCGATAAAAGTCATCTTCAACAAGAACGCCTTCAAGTACGCCCTCAACTCGATGATAAGCTCCGAGCTTTACACCGTGCCCGACCTCAAGCCCTACTATTCTGTTATGAACACCGAGATTTACGACCTGTACGCGCCGGGCGTCAGCGCTTACAGCATCGCCATCAGCAAGTCAAAGTTCTACGGGACCCTCGGCTTCGGCAACAAGGATTCGATGCTTGTCACGAGAGACCTCGATCCCCTCAACGAAAGCGGGAACCGCATCAGGACGCTCTCCGCTGAAGCCACCGACCTGCAGCGATTCGAGACTGTCAGTATTCACCAGGACCCCGATCTGCCGCTGGATGTGGCGACGAAGAAAAAAAGAAAGCTCAGGTGCTATGACCCGCCGCTGTACAAGAGGCAGGGCGAGCTGATCTTCGATGAGACCGAGCATCTCGGTGACTTTTACCTTGCCCACGGTGAATATGAAGACCTCATCATCAAAAACTCCCACAAGATTACCCTCAGGGAAGGGTTTTACAAGGCAAGGAACCTGGTCCTCGGCGACCTCTATCACCCCACGGATATCACGATCATTCCCGATGAGCACAATGAGACACCCGCCTTTATCTTTGTCGAGGACGAGATTACCATAGGACAGGGCGTCAATATAAACTTCGACGGCGACCCCGGGAAAATAGTCATCATCGCCATGAAGCCTTCCTGCAAGACGTTCCTCTCGGAGTGCCGCTTCTGCGGCTACATCGGGGGCGCCTCATGGGTGCTCCTCTACAAGGCGCAGATCCAGGGCGCCATCGAGGGAAACCAGCTCACCTGCTTCAGCTCGGATATCCGCTATGGGAAAACCAAGGACAAGGCCACTATCGTGAGCTGGGAGGAAGTGCGCAAGTGAGGCCTGGGAAGCGAAGCACCCCATGGGGATTCACTCTCTTCGAAATGATGGTAGCACTCCTCCTGCTGGCGCTCCTTATTTTTTCCATCGGGGTCCTGATCCCTTTCTCGCAGCTCCATATGAGACAGACCACTCACCGCGACATGGCTTACACTTATGCCGACATCCTTCTCAACACCGTCTGCGGCATGAACAGCGGCGACATCGTGCCGGGAACCACCTTCAGCGGGCAGCCGGCCCATTCAGGGCCCTCCCAGTTCCCGCCCTGGCCCTACCCATCAGTCACCCATGTGAGCGAATATCCCTCCACTGACACCGCGAAATCCCTCACCCACACCACGGAGTATTTTTTCACCGTCACCGCCGCCCAGGAATCGCCAATCAAGCCGAAAGTCTACGTGGTGACCGTAAATGTCTCCTGGCGGGAGCATGGGGCCAAGGAATCCGAGGCCCAGGAAAAGACCATCACCGTGTCGTCGAAAGTCACCAGGAAGGAATGAGGCAATGAGGAATAAGGGAGCCCGTGGCCTCTCGCTTGCGGAGATCATCGTCGCGATGGCGCTGCTTGGCTTTCTCATCAGCATCTCATCCTACATCTTCGTCTCGGCCTGGCGGCGCTACCACGTCTCCAATGCCCTCCAGGACGTCCAGTTCAACGCGGTCAGGGGAGTGGACCTCTTTTCCCTTGACCTCACCGAGACGAGCTTTTCCAATGTCAGCACCACAAGACCCAATACATGGACCTTCCCGTCAGCCCGGGACCTCAGCGGGATCTTTCACAGCACCGAGACAGGCCCTCTCTGGTCGAGCTGGTATATCTACCACCTTGTGCCTGACGGGCAGAGGAAAGCCGCGGACGGCTCGTCCCTCTACTTCCTTGCGAGGACCCAGGTTGAGGGTGACCTCTACGCGACCTTCAGCGTCGATACAGAGATTGCCAGGAAGCCCTATCGGGTGATGGCGAGAAACGTGAAGCGCGTCCAGGTGGAGGTCTTGCCCCTCACGACCTATTACAAGATCCGCATGGAGACAGAGAACGACATAAGGGGAAAGCCCTGCACCTTCAACGCCCAGCGCGACGTGGTGGTCCACTCGCCATGACGCCTTCCTGCCATGAATTTCTGAAAGGAGCCCCCATGAGCCTTCCCGCAGAGAACACCAAAGAGAAATTCACTTACGGCGACTATTACTCCTGGGATGACGGGCTCCGCTGGGAGCTTATCGACGGCGTTCCTTTCAATATGACGCCTGCCCCCGGCGTGCCCCACCAGCGAATGCTCATCGAGCTTGCCAGGCAATTTGCCACTTACTTTCTGCAAAAAGAATGCCAGGTCTTCATCGCCCCTCTCGATGTGAGAATCCCCCTTCACGACGAGCGCGACGAGGATATCACCACGGTGGTGCAGCCCGATCTCATCGTAGTATGCGATAAGGAAAAAATCGATGAAAGAGGCGTGCGGGGGGCCCCGGACCTCGTCATAGAAATACAGTCCCCTTCCACGGCGCGAAGAGATCTCAAGGAGAAGCTCGCCCTTTACGAGCGCTCTGGAGTAAAGGAATACTGGATAGTCCAGCCTTCGGAGAAGCTCGTGATGGTCTTCATCCAGAAGGAAAAAGAAGGCTTCTCGAAGCCTTCTGTCTATGCCCCTGAAGAAAAGGCCCCTGTGGGCATCACAGACGGCGGGTTTGAGGTTGAGCTTGCCATGGTCTTCAGCGAGCCCTCTGAAAAGGGCGAAAGCCTCCCCGAAAAGACTGAAGCTCCCCTTTAAAGAGGAATGACCGCTCCCTCCGGCAAATAATTCTTCCACCGGGAAGCACAAGGCAGGCTGCGCAGCGCGCAGAGACGAGGAGGGGCCATGGAAAAGATAGTTATCACCACCACCACCTTCGGTGAGTACGATGAGACGCCGCTTGAGCTCTTAAGCGGTTTCGAGGTGATAAAGAACCCCTACAGGAGGAAGCTGAGCTCCGTCGAGGCCGTGGAGCTCGCCCGCGACGCCGTGGGCATCCTGGCGGGCACGGAAAAGCTTGACGCAAAGGCCATCACGTCGCTCCCGAAGCTCAAGGTCATCTCAAGGGTAGGCACGGGCCTTGACAGCGTGGACTGCACCGCCGCCGAGCGCTGCGGCATCAGGGTCTTTAACACCCCCGACGCCCCCACCCTCGCCGTGGCAGAGCTCACCGTGGCTCTCATGCTCAACCTCATGAGGAAGATATCATTCATGGACCGCAGGCTCAGGGAGGGCAAGTGGGAGAAGTGCATGGGGAACCTTCTTTACGGCAGGAACGTGGGGATTGTGGGCTTTGGCAAGATAGGGAAAAAAGTGGCGGAGCTTCTCATGGCTTTCGGCTGCAAGATATCGTACGCGGACCCCTGCGTGGACGATGAAAAGGCCTGCACATGCCTCCCCCTCGAAGAGGTCCTCGCCTCGTCAGACATAGTCACCCTCCATGCCGATTCAAAAGAGAGGATCCTCGGCGAGAAGGAGCTCCGGCTTATGAAGGCAGGCGCGCTGCTCCTCAACCTGTCACGGGGAGAGGCGGTGAACTATGGAGCCCTGGCGGCGCTCCTTAAGGAAGGGCACCTCGCAGGGGCAGCCCTTGACGTGTTCCCCGACGAGCCTTACACAGGGCCCCTCAAGGAGCTCGAGCAGGTGATCCTCACGCCTCACATCGGCTCATACGCCATGGAGTGCCGCGTCCAGATGGAGATTGCGGCGGTGAAGAACCTCCTGGAAGGCCTTGGAGCCCGGAAAAAGGTGAAGCCGTGATCCGCGCCGTCATCTTCGATTTTGACGGCGTCATCCTGGAATCGGCGGAGATAAAGACCGAAGCCTTCCGCGATCTGTCAGGCGACCTCTGCCCGGAGCACGCGGAGCATATTGTCACCTACCACAAGGAAAATGTGGGGATCTCACGATATGTGAAGTTCCGCTATATCTACGAAAAGCTTCTCAAGAAGCCTTACACAGAAGAGATTGAAAAGACCCTGGGGGAGAGGTTTGCCGTCTTTGTCAAGGAGAAGGTCTTCACGGCGCCCTTCGTGCCCGGCGCCCTTGAGTTCCTGGAGCGCTTCCACGGGAAGTATGCCTTCTTCGTGGCCTCGGGAACGCCTGAAGAAGAGCTTCAGATGATAGTAAGGGAGCGGGGGCTCCAGAAGTATTTCCTCGAGGTCGCCGGCTCGCCGGCAAAGAAGCCCGCCCTTATAAGGAGCATCCTGGAGCGTCACCACTACCAACCCGACGAGGTAGTCTTCATAGGAGACGGCGACAGCGACCGCCGCGCCGCCCTTGAGACCGGCATCCCCTTCATCGCAAGGCTCACCACTGAGTGCAGTGACGACCTGAGGAGCCATCCCCACACGCTCGATGACCTCACTGGACTGGGAGAGGCTCTCGAGGGCCTGAACGCCGGGGCTGGGAGCCTGTAGCCTTCACATCCGAAGAAAAGAGGCGCCTCACCTGGATCAAGCCTTACCGGAAAGGCCCCGAAAGCATTGAGGACGTGCTGAACAACCCCTATATCGTGGAGTAGCGCGCCGCACAGAGGCGGGAAAAAGGAATTCCCATGCAAGGGCTCCCCTTACTGCTCAAAGCCGGCTCTGTCAAGATCTGGGAAGTCATCCTGGAGAAGCTCGGAGAGCTCCTCAAAGACCCACTCCGCCTCAAGCTCGTGCCTCGTCTCTTCCACGGGCTCCCCGAGATACTCCAGGGCCTGCTGCCTGGTAATCAGCCCCTCCACGACGGCCTGGAAGAGCAGAAGCTTATAGCGACGGGGCTCCTCCCTTCCGATCTCGCAGGGCTCCTTTTTCTTCCACCCGCGCCTGCTCATTGCAGTAAAAAGCCCCTGCGCCATGGTCCTGCTGATCACCGCCAGGTCCGCGGCCCGGTATACCAGGGCCTGCATGCTTATTCCATATTTCTGCTTCAGAATCTTCAGCTCATAGAAGCTCAACCGCGAGCGCCTTACCCCGAGCTCCCTCAGGGCGGCCTCCCGCGGGACGAGAAACGCCCCCGCAAAGCGGTGGCAGGCCTTTTCTCTGTCTATGTCCACAGCGGTATCAAGTACAAGGTGGCCAAGCTCATGAAGCATGCTGAAGCGCTGACGGTCACCGGGGAGCCTGCTGCTTATCACGATCACCGGGGCCTCCCTGGCATTTACCCAGCCGCCCCTCGCCCTGCACGAGAACCCGTCAACCCCTTCAGGCGCATCAGAGACAAAAACCTTGATCCCATGCTCCTCCATTATGGAGGCGACACTTTCCAGCGGCGCCGCACCGAGATTCCAGTGCTGGCGGAGCGAATCGGCCCTCAGCTCGACATCCTCGAGGCTCCTGACCTCCCTTGTGACCGCCGGGGGCAAGCTGAAGAACGCCGAGCGGGCAACGCCGAAAATATGCTCAAGATCAAGCATTCTCTCGAGGCTCTGACGGAGCGCGAAGGTGATTCTCTCACCCTCCCTCCGGGACAGGGTGCCCCGCTTCCTGAAAGAGGGCTCCGAGAGGGCGATCTTGAGAGGGCAATGAAAAAAATCCGCATCCACCGAGAGCACGCGGGCAAGCTTCTCCAGAGAGGCGGGCGCAGGCGACATGAGATCCCTCTCATACTTGGAGAGCGCCATCGCCGAGATCTCCGCCCTGGCGGCAAGCTCCCGGAGGCTCAGCCCCGCGGCTCTCCTCGCCTGCAGCAGGCGTGCTCCGATCATGGGCAGTCTCCCTTTGCACTGATGTGGTTACAGTATAGCATATACTTCCGGCAAAAATAATCATGGAAGTGCTTCGATCCGGTAAAAACCATTTCTCTTTGTGCCAGAAGCGGTAATAACGATCTTAATGCATTGGTGACAGCCCATGGGCATCGTTTTGGTTTTCAATATTGTGTTTACTTTTTATTTTATTATATGCTATAATGTAAACAATATATGAAAGGAGGAACAGGTATGGGAGTGTTTATCCAGCTTTACTGCATACCCGGAAAGATTGACAGGGGCGCCTGGGCGAAGGCCTATGACGAGTCGCTGAAGATACTGCAGGGCTATCCCGGCATCCCTCTCATCGGCATCAAGGAAGAGGACCTGGGCTTCTGCACCAGGATAAGCTTCACGCGGCATCTTGAATCAGGCACCGATGCCCTTGGGCGCTCATGGCATGTAGTGGGAGACTTAAAGAGCGGGGAAACGGCAGAATCCTTTGTGCTGCATCGCGATCTCGACTTCTACAGGAAAGACCGGTCAGGAGCCGGGACGGGAGACGATATTCTGAAAGCCGTCGGCTGCGATGAAGAAGGCTACAGGACTGTTTTTGACGACAAAACCCAGGGGTACCCCTACCATTATCCCATGCTCACCGTCGCCATCCTGTTTGAGAGCCTCTTTTCGCCTTATGCCATGGCTTCGGGTGACATCAGCAGAGCGCAAGCCCTCGCCGTGATAAAAGAGGCCGGGAAGCTCACGGATGTCCTCCTCTCACCTCCCGTGTGCACTGATGCAGAAAGGCTCATAGAGAGGCTCAGGCCCCATTGCGAAGGCTCACGTCTCATCGATATCTGCGAGCGCCTCTTCCGCGGCGATGACAGGGACCTCTGGAAGGCTCTCGCGGCTCATATCGACAAAGAATTTCTCGCCGCATACACCAAAAACACCCTCAAGAGCTTTTTGCCCTCCCAGAGAGGCGCCACAAAAGCCTTAACCCTCTACCTGAATGCCACCGGGGATGTGGCGGGCCTCTGCAGGCTGGCCTGCCTGGACCGCGACGGGCCCCGCTATGACCCCCTGAAGTTCGCCGAAGCCCTTGCCGGCACATGGGTCACCATCGAACCCGAACAATACGCCTTTCTCAGGGCCTTGAGAAAACCGGACCACATTGCGCCCACTATTGATTATCTGATGGCGTCGATGATGATGAACATGCAGCTGAAGGACCAGGACATCGAATTTCACATGGAACAGGCACGGCTTATTGAGCTTCTGCAGCAGAGCTTCCCTGCCCTGGAATCGCCGATTGCCACAAGGGTGAAGAAGGCCACAGACAGGGAGGAGAAGATACTGAAGGCGGCACAGAGGGATTTCAGAAAGCTTGAGCAGGAGAGAGAGAAAAATCCCGCCCGGAAGCCTGAGAGCTCCCCGCAAGACGATGAAGAGAAGCTCGTGCCTCTCCTCGCGGAGCTTCTTGTGCCTTTTTGGGACAGATGCATGGAATCTTATGGCAGGACGAAGAAGCATTCCAGAGACAAATGCTGGAAGGTGCTTGTCGGCCGGGCCGTTGACTCGGGAATACTTGTCAGCGAGCAGGCCTGGGAATGGATTGACAGGGAGCAGGACCGTCAGATCCTGTTCTTCCTGTTCTGCATGGCCATCAAGCCCTCCGACAATGAAGAAATAAGCAGAATGAGAAGACTGGTCTTTGAGTACCGCAGCATCAGCGCCGCCCTGAAAGCCGGTACCGGCGGAAAAGCCCCGGAAAGCCGCTGACAGTCTCACCAGCCTGATTCCCACGGACTGAGAGCCGAGGAGGGGATAGAGATGGCATTGAAGGCGAACAGGAAATCACATGCCGACCGCGATGCGCTGAATATGCGGCATTTCCATGAGAAAGCGGAGCTTATGGAGGCGACAAAGCTTGCTCTTGCCCGGGAAGAAGGTATGGCCGAGGGCATTATGGAGGGCTATAAAGAGGGCTTTGCTCAGGGCTTCGCTGAGGTCATGGCTCAGCATATCGCGAAGGGCATCGAGAAAGGCTTTGAAGAGGGCGTAACCCGGGCCAGGGCCGACACAGCCACCCGCATGAAAGACCTCGGCTTCGACAGGGAGACCATCAAGAAGGCCACCGCCCTCTCCGACGCCGACCTTGACCGGCTCGGAATAATATCGCGGGAGGCCCCTTCCTCTTTTAGCTGAAGAGCCACAAAGCCCGTGAAAATCTGATGTGAGCGCCTCAAGGAGGAGGCTTGACATTATGTAGCAAAATGCTACAATAAGAGTATGGGACAGCCAGTGAGAATCTCCGATAAGCTTATATTGGAAGCCCGGCTGGCCGCTGAAATCGAGGATCGCTCCATCGCCGGCCAGATTGAATTCTGGGCCCATCTGGGACAGGCTCTTGAGCCTCTGCTCTATGGAGCGCAGGTAATGGCGCTCCGACGCGCTGGACGCCTCAGGCCTCTCTCCCAATGCATAGATTCCGTCGATAGCGAAGAGGGCCGCCGCAGAGTCCGGGATTACCTGCAGCACCTGCCTTATCCTCATTACGAGCAGGCACCAGGCAGACCCGGCCTGATCGTCCGGATAGAAGAGGACGGCAGCCGCACCGTAGGAAAGTTTGTCAACCGGCAGTTCCTCCCCGCGGACTGATGGAGCTCCCCGAGCTGGATAACCGGCCCGTCATCGTCGCCATCGCAGGTCCCAATGGCGCGGGCAAATCAACATTTTTTCACTCCCATATCGCGCCGGCCGCCCTCAGGTTCATCGATCCCGATGCGCTCGCAAGAGAATTGGGCACCGATGCCTACACTGCGGCAAAAATGGCTGATGCCCTGAGGCGCCGGCTTCTCTGTGCGGGAGAGAGCTTTGCCTTTGAGACAGTCTTTTCAGATCCGGCAGGCGAGAAACTGAAATTCCTGAAAGAGGCGTCAAAAGCAGGACATACTGTCGTGCTGTGCTTTATCGGCCTGGCCGATCCCGACCTTTCCGAAACCCGTGTCGCCATGAGGGTTTCGCAGGGCGGGCATGAGGTGCCCTCCGAAAAGCTGCGCTCGTGTTTTCCCCGCACCTTGGCGAACCTCAAAGCGGCACTCAGCGAACTTCCACTCGTATATGTATTCGACAACAGCGACCTCGGCAGGCCATTTCGAAGTATCTCGATATTCAGGGAGGGGCAGCAGATTTTCGCGGACCCCTCTCCTCCTTTGTGGTTCACGAGATTACTGGAGTAGTGGTTACGGATATCATTAAAGCCACCCTGCTTTGACAATAGACAAGGACCATCCATTCTTTTATCTTGTATGCGCTATTCAGGGTGAGAATGGCAACAATTTTATAATACAAGGCAACAGAATAGAGTCCCGATCTTCCCGAGCCCTTTCTGGATAACCGGCTCGTCATCGTCGCCATCGCAGGTCCCCACGGTGGCGGGCAGGTCAGCATCTGAATCACCTGCCCCGGGGGAAGATGAAGGTGAGGCTGTGAGGAGCCGTGCCCCTGATGATGAGGTGGCCCTCGTGGAGGCACCGAAGGTGGTGGGCCATGCAGAGGGTGAGGAGATTGCCCTCGGTCGTGGGGCCGCCATGGGAGCGGTATTTGATGTGGTGCGCGTTGAGATTGCGCCGGCACCGGCAGCCGGGAGCCTGGCACTGGTAGTGGTCCCGGGCGAGGACGCGGCTGTGGAGGTCCCTTTTTTCGGGGTGGTCCCATGCGGAGAGGAATGCGTCAAGGAGGGCCTCGATGAAGAGGGCAAGGTCCTCTCCGCCCCAGAGCCTCACGGCGTGGTTCCAGAGAGGGATGAGATCCCTTTTCAGGAAGAAGCGGATGAGGGCCTGGGGGTTTGACCCGAAGGTTCCGTCTTTGTGGGGGTCCCCCGAGAGTATCGAGAGAATCTCAGGGAGCTCAGGGTGCTCACCGCCTTCGGTGACCTTCCAGATGACGGCGGGGACCCCGGAATTACCTCCTCCTTCCATGGTTTTTTGCTGTGCACAAAGTTGGATTCCGATATCCAAACCCTCGTCTCCACTGGGTTCCGTGGCATTTGAAGGAGGGGCGGGGACCCTCTTGACGGATCTCCCCGTGACGGCCACCTCGAAGGCCTCGGGAGCGATGTCCCATTTCTTGTGGACAGCCCTCTTCGCGAAGCGGAGGAATCCCTCGACGGCCAGCATGAGGGTGGCCACCGGAACCTCCTGGGCGTAAGAGAGCCACGCCCCCTGGACCCTGGTCCCCTCATTGAAGACCTTTGAAAGAAGGCGCGCCTGCTCGGGGGTGAGCTTCCCCGCCTGCACGAGGTCCAGCATATCGGGATATTCCAGATACCACCTTTCTAATTTGATTAAGGAATATGCGGCGCTGCGGGACATCCCGAGGCGCTCCCTGGTGTAGTGGCCCAGGGAGAGGAAGAGCATGTCCTTGTAGAGGCCGAAATTGTTGAGAGTCCGCAGGAGCCTCCCCTGGTAGAAGGAGAGGGAGTGGCGCAGGGAAGCCATCTTCCGGAGGCGGGCGACCGTCTCGAAGGGATCGGCGGGAGGACGCACAAGGGTGCTGTCGGGAGTGACGGCGGTATCGGCATCAGGCCTGTGGTTCCCGGGAGCCTGAAACTCCGAAGGAAGCTCCACCGTGACAGGTTTCCAGGGCAAAAACTCCCAGAGGTGCGACACCTCTTCGAGATCCTTGTGGACCTGGCGGGCAAGCTCCTTGTCCCGCTCGCCGAAGGAGGCCTCGTCATCGAGGGAGCCGATGGCACCCGCCAGGGCGCCAAGGAGAAGGGCTTTCTTCTCGATGGCGGGATCGGTTCCGTTCTCCTTGGTGCCGGAAGCATCAAGGCTATTCCGAGAGTATGCCCCCTCGCCGTGGGTGACGCAGGCTCCCTGGGAGTCTTTCCCCTGCGAGCGGCAGAGAGAAGCTCCCGCGGCCTCCCGAGCCTCAGGCTTCCCTGTCCCGGAATCGGAATCCTCCGGAGACTGCACCGTTGTGCCAGGATCCCCGATACCCCCGAGCGGCGCCGAAGCGGCGAACTCCGCAAGAAGGGCCTCCACGAAGCTCTCCGAAGGGAGCTCCGCCTCCTCGATCCTGCGGAAGACCTCGAGGGCCCGATCCCATTTCGCGGCAACGGAAAAAGGAACCCGCGCGCTTACCGCGAGGCTCCCTGTGTCCTCCTCGTAATCACTCCTGGCGACGAAGGCATTGATGCCGCTCCCCTCGGGGCCGCCTTCAGCATCCCCCGAACCATCCCTTGTGCCGGCCTCCCCGGCGCCGGCTTTAAAATTCTTCACCTCCTCTTCAAGTTCTCTTATGGTGGAATACATGGCCTTGGAGAGCCACTCCGCCTCGGTCTCGGGCGTCACTACCTGGAAAAGATGCCGCAGCGCGCTCTTGCGGAGGTGCCCCTTTTCAAGAGCTTCCCTGATGAGGGGGAGCTTCTGAAGGGCCTTCGCGTTCCGCATCAGCTCATAGCCGCTCCTGGACGAGATCCCCAGCTCCTCGCGGACAAAGTCGGACACTCTCACATAGCCGAGCTTCTCGAGCTTCCCGTTGAGAGAGAGAAGGGCCTCGCCTATGAGGATATCAAGCTTCGTGCCGGCATGGGAGAGGCACCAGAGGTTCCAGTCCAGGACCTCCGCGGTGAGATCGCGAAAGATATGGCGACAATTCGAGCGCGAGAGCACCTCGTCGGCGCCGTACGTGACCAGCGGGAGGCCGGGAAGTGCCCTGAAGACCTGCCCGCCCTCCATGACGGCCTCGTAGCCAGGATACTCGCGGATCACGCCGGTATTCACAATAGTCCTCCTTTCATGATTTTTGGCAGATTTTTTAGATACTTTTGTATCCCTTATAATATTATACAAGATTAATAATAACAAGTCAAAGTGTCAGTCTGCAGAAAAGCTTATCATTGTTGATGTTCGAGCCCATCACCAGATGCCTCCCCAATGACAGGAAAGCACCAAAGTGCGATTTTTCCGCCATAAGCCCCGAAAAATGCAGCCAGCGCAGAAAAAAGAGGGCGGGCGGCGGCGCAAAGGAGGGGAGAAGACAGAGGCATAAAAATTTGCAGAAATTTTTCTCAAGAAAAACGGCCATGTCTTTGACGGCTGGCTCCCTCACACCCCAAAATCCCGTCATAATATGTATGTGCAAGAAGCCCTTCCGTTGTGCCCGGGATTATGCCACCGGCCCGGGAAGGTTATCCACCGCTGCAGGTCCCTAGATACGCCTTCATAAGTGATGGATATTTCATGTTGAGGTGAGAGGCTTTTCAGATCTCAGGGCATGATCCGGAGATCTCCCCCGAGAGATACTCCTGTGCACAAATCTGTACTTTGGCGGCCAAACCCTCTCATTACCAGGTTTCATGGCCTTTGAACATGAAGGGGACCCTCCTGACGGATCTTCCCGTGACAGCCACCTCTTCACGGAAATGTCTTACCAGAGCCCCTTGAGATAGAGTATAATGAAGACATGAAAAGATATGAGAAGGAGAAGAATATGGCGTACGTAACTTCCGCAGAGAGAATCGGAAGAAAGCAGGGCCGCAAGGAAGGCCTGCTGAAAGGCAGGCTTGAAGGAAAGCTTGAAACCGCGGCAAACATGTTCAGGGAAGGCTTCAGCAAAGAGACGGTGAAGAAGCTCACGGGCCTCACGGACAAGGAGCTGGACCGCATCACGACAGAGTAACCGGTACCCAGGCTTCCTCAAAGCGCCGGCACTGAAAAACAAGGTGGCCTGCATGCCCTTCAATTCATAGTTCTCCCCCGAGAGCCCCTTCGGCGGCTTCACCGACAGAGACGGCACCGTCATCTTCTCCACCGATGAAGGTATCTCCTCGAGCAGAGCTCGACAGTGAAGGGCTGCGGCTGAGCCGGGAGCCTCCCGCATTTTGAAATTTGAGAGGAAATGTGGTAGTATTGAGAGAGAAGAGGCCGCCGGGCGGAGGGTTGATGGAAGACAGCACCTTCTTTGAGACAATAAAAGCGCACTTTGCCGAGCAAAATTTCTACCTCACCGCTCATGCCAGGAAAGAAGCTGAAACAGATACCCTCACCATAATCGAGATATGGGAAGCCCTGATAAGCGGGGAAATGATAGAAGATTACCCCGATGATCCCAGGGGCCACAGCTGCTTTTCCTTGGATCCTCAAAAAGCGGCAGAGCAATTCATATATGCTGCGGTTTCAAAGGAGGAAAAGCCTGTGTAATCACGGTGTATATTCCCTGCCCCGCCGAATGGATTGAGTGCAGAAAAAGGAGGAAATAGCATCATGACGCCCCTCTGCAGATGCGAAAGCGAATTTGTTGAGAAAAAGACCACTCTTCATAAACAATGGAATGGTGAATGGCATATCATTGAAGATGTTCCCGTCTTCGTCTGCCCTCAATGCGGAGAGGAATACTATGACGGCAGGGTGCTGATGAACATAGAGCGGATGCTTGCCGATAAGGACCATATCGAAAAAGTGATATCCGTGCCGGTCATGAGGTACAAAGTGGCCTGACGAAATCCGTACAGCATCATACCTGCAGAGAAAGGCGAAGAAACAGTCAAAGAGAGGATTGCCGAGATTTTCCGTCTTCTTGATCCCTATATTCACGCTCCACTGAGAAGATTCCTGAGAGCTTCATGAAATACCTCATCTGTTATGACAATATCGATTGCACCTTCATAAGCGCGGTGTAAAAGCTCACCTGCCCCTCCCGCAGGAGAAATCACCGCAGAAAAAAGGCAGTCTGCATCAAAAAAGAACCTCATTTCTTATTCCAGTCTTTCTGCAGTCTCTCCGCCAGGCCATTAAACAATGCTCTCTGCTCTTCTATCGGCAGTTTTTTCATCGCCTCAAGCTTCTCTTTGAGCTCCGGGGGTAACCGGTCCGCTTCTTTCCATTCATCGATTTCCTCGTCACGGTAAATCCTGATTCCTTGTTCATCGGGGAGTTTACCGAGGAGTCTCTTTATTTTCTCTGCCTGTTCAGGAGCGAGAGGCCCTTTCACTTGAAGAGCGAAATCAAGGAAATGAGCCTGCTGTTCCCTTTCAAGAAAATCAGTCAAAGCCTTTTCGCTGGCTCCCGCCAGAGAGGTATTATGGAGCCTGGCCCAGCTCTGCATGTGGTCAATGAGAAGAGGATTTATGCTTGTGGTGAATCGTTTCTTTGTGGCCCACTTCTCGCCTCTCGATGAACGACAGGCAGGGCACATACAATTCTCCCTGTGAGTGACAGGTTTCAGTGCCATGATGGTGCCTCCTATATGAAGTATGGTATCTATATAATATTTTAAGTATTGAAGTAAATAGATGTCAAGAGGAAGGCAAATAAGAACCCCGTGCCATTGAAGCCACCCATATCCCGAGAGCCGCTTCGGCGGCTTTGTATCCCAGCCACTTCGCTCACTCATTCTAAACGATCCTTCTGAGATCCACCTATTGATTTTGTCCTTAGTGCCCACCACCAGAATCCATTGAATGTTGACAAAAAATATGCTATTATTTATTAAAGGCTTGATAGATATTTTAAAATCGCCATGAAACCTTATATCCAAAGGGATTTAGAACCCATTGTTCTTGAAAGAATGGAAACCGGCCTCATCACCGCCGTCATCGGCGCCAGGCAGGTAGGCAAGACTACTATGCTTCTCAAGCTGCAGGAGCTGATTGCCGCCAAAGGGCCGGTCGCCGGAGCCATGATTTTTTATTTCACTTTTGACGATCCCCTTCTGAGGGCTGAGCTCTACCGGGATGCGAAGCACCTGGAGAGGGAGATAGAGAGAAGAACAGGGATGCCGTTTCCTGGCGACAAGCCGGTCTTGATAATTATTGATGAGGTGCAGAAGGTCCCTCTCATATTTGATTGGCTCAAGCTCGTTTATGACAGGCATTGTGAAAACCTCAGGCTGGTACTTTCAGGCTCATCGTCACCGGAGCTGAGATTGGGCTCCGCCGAAAGCCTGGCCGGCAGGATTACCTTTCTCAGGCTTTTCCCGCTGTCATTACGGGAGATCATTAAATCAGCATGGGGGCTCGCCCTTCCCCCGCCATTGTGGGACATTCTGGGCGGGACTCACCCTATGAAAGATTTTATCTCCCGCCAGTCCCTTCTCTACAGCCACAAAGCGGAGCTTGAAAATCTTCTTGAACGGATACTTCTTGAAGGCTGCCTCCCCGCGGTATATGCGGCAGATACGCCGGCAGAGAAGCTCCTGCGCCTCCAGAGCATGATAGAAACCTATCTGGAGCGCGATATTCGCGCGATGCAGGAGATCGGGGATCTGAACAGTTACGTGAGCGTCCTGAAAACGATCTCATACGAGATCGGCTCTCTCCTCAACCTGAGCTCTCTGTCTTCCGATCTCGGTATTGCCTATAATACTCTCAAGAAGTATATCTCCATTCTGGAAGACACCTTTGTGCTGAATATTCTTGCCCCGATGGTCCCGCGGGTAAGAAAAAGATCTGTCAAGAGCAGCAAAGTGTATTTCTTCGATGTCGGGATAGCCAATATGCTTGTAAAACGAACGGAGCGGGAGCATATTCACGGCCCCGTGGGGGGATTTCTTTTTGAGAACATCATGCTGAAATCCTTTGAGGCTGAAAACAGGAATCGTCTTGCCAGAAAGAATTGTTATTTCTGGAGGGATTACGACGGGCATGAAATAGATCTGGTGGTCTCGGCAGGAGCTCACCTATTTCCCGTAGAGATAGACTACGGGAAAAATCTGCCGAGAGAAAAACTGAGAAATTTCAAAGCTTTCTTCGAGCAGTTCCCCGAGTCGCTCTATGGTATCTTTCTCTACCGCGGCGAGCTCAAGGAGGAGCAACTGGGAGAGAGGAAGATCTTTCTCATTCCCTGGTGGCTCTGGTGGTAGCCACCCCGTCCTGGCAGCCCTCCATAGATTGTTAAGCCCTTCAATGTTGAGGTGAGAGGCTTTGAAGAGCGCCTTTTCATCTACCGCTGCCGGCATCTCTTTGAGTTTCCGTCGGTAAAGCTGCAGGATTATACCGAAAAGATATGAGAAGGAGAAGAACATGGCTTACGTGACCTCGGCAGAGAGAATCGGGAGAAAGCTGGGCCGCAAGGAAGGCAGGCTGAAAGGCAGGCTGGAAGGCAAGCTTGAAACCGCCGCACACATGTTCAAGGAGGGCTTCAGCAGAGAGACGGTGAAGAAGCTCACGGGATTCACGGATAAGGAGCTGGACAGCCTCACGACAGAGTAACCGGCGCCCCGCCCGGGCTTTCTCAAAGGGCCGGCACTGAAAAAAAGTGGCCTGCTTGCCCTTCAAATGAAATTCTCCCCCGAGAGCCGCTTCGGCGGCTTCACTGACAGAGATGGCACCGTCGCACCTTCTTAAAAGATAATCGATTGACACCATTACATTATGATGTTATTATGTACATGAGGTGATACCCATGGAGAAAGTGAGAACCCAGATACAACTGGAGCGCCGTCAATATGAGCGGCTCAAGGAAGAGGCATTCAGGAACAACCAGTCTCTCTCGCAGACAATAAGGTCAATGATAGACCGGGGCTTCGAGGCGGAGGCCGGGAAGCGCACAAAAGACACTGCCACTGCCTTTTCCTTCATCGGGTGCATCTCGGATGATAAGAAAGATGTGGCAGAGTGCCATGATGCCTACCTGGATGAAGCACTCGGGGGGAAACTGAGAAAATGAGACTTTTCGTGGATACCTCGGCGTTCTACGCCCTTGCCTCTCAAAATGATGCCTTCCATCAGAAAGCAAAAACCCATCTGAAAAAGCTTATTACAGGCCATGAGTTCATCACTACTTCTTATATCGTTGCAGAGACCCTCGCACTTCTCCAGAACCGCGGAGGAAAGAGTGCCGCCCTGCACTTTCTTGATTCCCTGAACAGGGGGAAGTGGGTAGAAATACTATGGATAAGCGAAAAGCTTCACCTCGAGGGCTGCCGGCTCTTCCTAAAAAATACCGCTGAAGTAAGCTTTGTTGACTGTGTGAGCTTCGCCGCAATGCATCATCATTCGATAAAATATTTCTTCGGCTTCGACGAGCACTTTGAAAAAGCCGGCTTCATCAGCACTGTTTCAGGAGAATGAGCATAAAGGAGACCAAGGAGCCTCACGAAACAATATTCTACCCCGGGAGCCCCTTCGGCCAGGCAGAAGTGCACCGCCAGCAGTTACCCCCGAGAGATACTCCTGTGCACAAATCTGTACTTTGGCGGCCAAACCCTCTCATTACAAGGTTCCATGGCCTTTGAACATGAAGGGCACCCTCCTGACGGATCTTCCCGTGACAACAGCCACCTCCTCATAAAAATGTTTACAATTCCTCCCTCAATTGTTACCTTCCGATCATCTCCCGGCAATGCCTTTATCCTATACTGAGAAGAGGACCTGCAATCTTGTCCCGCTGCAAAGGCAGTGTTATAATAGAGAGGTGGCACCATGGCGCGCTCGAGAGGTGATGATGGCTGGAAGCTCGTGCTGCAGAATTATTTCAGGGATTTTCTGGAGTTCTTCTTCCCGGAAATCTCACGGGATACCCAGCCTGACCGCTACGAGTTTGTTGACGGGGAGCTGCAGAGCCTTGCAAGGCGGGTCGGCATAGGAAAAAGAATTACCGACAAGCTGGTAAAGGTCTATCTCAGCAATGGCAGCGAGAGATGGCTGCTCGTGCATATCGAGATCCAGGGCAAAGAGGAAAGAGGCTTTGAAGAGCGCCTTTTCATCTACAGCTACCGGATCTATGACCGGCATCGCCGTGGTGTTGCGACACTGGCGGTGCTTGCCGATGGCAGGAGGGACTACAGGCCGGCCTGTTTTGAAATGCAGAACTGGGGCTGCCGGCATCTCTTTGAGTTTCCGTCGGTAAAGCTGCTGGATTATGCCGAAAAGATTCAGGAACTTGAGGAAAGCAGGAACGTATTCGCGATTGTGGTCCTTGCCCATCTGAGATTTCTGGCGACCATGCACAACAAGAGGGAGAGGCTGTTCTGGAAGAGCGCCCTGGTAAAAAGTCTCGATGAGAAAGGATTTGATCATGATGCCCGCGCCGTGCTCTATATCTTTATCGACTGGCTCCTGGTCTTACCAGAGCCCCTTGAGATAGAGTATAATGAAGACATGAAAAGATATGAGAAGGAGAAGAACATGGCTTACGTGACCTCGGCAGAGAGAATCGGGAGAAAGCAGGGCCGCAAGGAAGGCAGGCTTGAAGGCAAGCTGGAAGGCAAGCTTGAAGGCAGGCTTGAAGGCAAGCTGGAAACCGCCTCAAACATGTTCAAGGAGGGCTTCAACAGAGAGACGGTGAAGAAGCTCACGGGCCTCACGGACAAGGAACTGGACAGCCTCACGACAGAGTAACCGGTACCCCGGGCTTCCTCAAAGCGCCGGCACTAAAAGAGAAGATGGCCTGTTGATCCCTGGGGCCAGAGCTGCCTTGTCCTTGGAGCCTCAAAAAGCGGCAGAGCAATTCATATCTGCTGCGGTTGCAAATTCCGGCGCGAATGAACAGCGTGACCGTTTAAGGTTGAACACCCTGACCGCGCCGCATTGAACAGTCCTCCCGCGCCCATTGAACACCTTATAAACCATGCACAGCAGCCGTGGCCGTCGTGCGCGGTGACCGGCAGGATCATGCACCTGGTTTTCATATTGAATACAACCAATTTGTTGGCCATGTCTTTACACAACAAATATGATGTGCTAAACTATAGCAGAAAGGAGATCAGCGATGATCCCTGATTTTACTGACAAAGGCAGAAAAATGGCCACCCCAAAGGCATCATAGCAATCGACCTCGGAGGTGAGTTTCATGATAAGAAATAAAAAGCAGCTTTCTACCGCGAGGATGCAGCTCACCCATATGGAGCAGGCCCGCGCGCAGAGTCAGGGAGAAAGCACTGCCGGCAGGCTCGGTCCAGAAATTTTCAAGGCGATGATAGCCGGTATGGATGCGCAGATTGAGGAGCTCAGACAGGAGATAGCAGAGTATGAGCGGCTTGAAAGAGAACCGGCAATCCTGGTGCGAAGCCTGGAAGACCTCCCTGAAGCGCTCATAAAGGCAAGGATCGCAAGAAGACTTACCCAGAAAGAGCTTGCTGCGATGCTGAGGCTTAAGCCTCAGCAGATCCAGCGTTATGAAAGCACAAGGTATCAGAGCGCTTCTCTGCGAAGAGTGCTTCAGGTGGGAGAGGCTCTCGGGGTGAGGCTTGATGGCGAGCTGCGCGCCACACGGTAAAGAAGAGTGCGCACCGTCACCTGATCCTGCCGGCGCAGCCATTTTTTGAAATTCAGCGGAAAATGTGCTACTATTGAGAGAGAGGCTGCAGCAGAGAGCACAAGCGCGGCTCTCACTGCCGGGGCCACAGGGATTGAAGCAGAAAGCAATAGATAAGGTTATGCCATGAACAGCGAATTACCCGCAAGAGAGGAAATCCCGGAGCATTTCACCTCCGAGCAGCTTATCGTGTCCCAGATATTCCTGATAGAGCGGGCCGATGAGGAGACCGTCAAAGAGAGGATCGCGGAGATTTTCCGTCTTCTTGATCCCCATATTCACGCTCCACTGAGAAGATTCCTGACGTATGGCTCAACAGGAAGCTGGAGAAAGCCGGCATTCATATAGATTTCTCACTCATTAATGACACGGAGGTGCTTCCCATGCTGGAAACAAATATGACGCGGTACAGGGAAAAACTCCTGAAGGAAGGCGTTGAGAAGGGCAGGGCAGAAGTGGCGGCAAGGATGAAGGAGCTCGGCCTCGACAGGGAGCTTATAAAGAAGGCCACCGGCCTCTCCGACAAAGGGCTGGACAGCCTCACAACAGACTAACCGGAACCCTGGGCGTCTTCAAAGCGCCGGCACTAAAGGAAAAGTGGCCTTCAGGCACCAAGGCATGTCGATAACCCCCGGAGCATGCCGCCGGCCCTGGAGGGTTATCCGCAGGCCGACAGGCTCCCCGGGCCTTTGGTCTTTCAGAGTACTTAAAGTCAAGGTCCAGGGTTACACTTATTGGAAAAAAGCAGCGTGACCGTCTAAGGCGGTAAAGAAGCCAGCGGGCCTCGTTACAAAGATCTGGACGGCTTCATCACAAAGTAACCGGTGCCCCTCAGACCGCCTCCTCTCCAGAGAGATGTTCCTGTGCACAAATCTGTACTATGGCGGCCAATCCCTCTTATGACAAGATAACAGGGTCTTCGGACATAGAGAAACCTATGCTTCCCCATAATCCCCCCCTGCATGTAAATGATCGTGATAAAATGATCCATAGAGGCAGATTTTGATCCTGAAAAAATGATCCACCCAGAATGACCTCTAACTTTGCCTTGAGAAATGCTGGGCAAGGAGGAGGAGAAAGGGTGATCGAACTTATGGATTACTTCAAAATCAGGGAAGCACATCATCTTCAAGTCCGTCTTCGGCAGAGACTCGAGCGGGCCGATCCTGGCGGCATGCCTGAACAGCATTCCAGGCGTTACGGGAGAAGAACCCATAAGGGATATTGAGATCCTGAACCCCTTCCGCTATGGCGAAAAGCTCAAGGACAGGGTCGGGATCCTTGACATCGCAGCAAAAGACAGCACAGGCCGCCTCTATCATATTGAGACCCAGGCCGACCATGACAGGATGTTCGTGCAGAGAGTGTCGTGGTACCACGCGAGGATCCATGGGGAGCAGCTCTCCCAGGGCGATGATTTCTCCCTTTTGAGGAAAACCACGTCGGTCCTGGTGACGGTCCAGGCGCTTTTCCCGGACGGTGAAAGAGTCCACAGCAGGTTTGGCAGCCGTGAGTGGGACGACGGCTTCGTTCTCAATGACCTGAGGGAGCTTCATTTCCTGGAGCTTCCGAAGTTTCATGGCGATGATGTGAAGCGCCTATCGTGCTCCCTGGACAGGTGGCTTCACCTTTTGAAATTCGGCGTGAAATATGCTACTATTGAGGTGGAAGTTCCTGCGGAGCTTTTATCAGAGGAGGGGATGGAGATGGCGTTGAATGCCTACAGGAAGTCGCTTGCCGACCGCGAGGTGCTGAACATGCTGCATTTCCGTGAGAAAGCGGAGCTTATGGAGGCGACAAAGCTTGCCCTTGCCCGGGAAGAAGGCAGGGCAGAGGTGGCGGCCAGGATGAAGGAGCTCGGCCTCGACAGGGAGCTCATAAAGAAGGCCACCGGCCTCTCCGACAAAGAGCTGGACAGCCTCACAACAGAGTAACCGGAACCCTGGGCGTCTTCAAAGCGCCGGCACTAAAGGAAAAGTGGCCTTCAGGCCCTTCCAATCCCAATTCTGCCCCGAGAGCCGCTTCGGCGGCGTACTTGCCCGAGGCACAGCATGGGAAAAAATGTCCCCTGATCACCTGCCTGACTGTGTTGTACAACTCACCTGATATAAAATTCTGCATATGCAAAAATATATGCGGAACATATGAGATATTTCTCTCAGTGCCCGTGGAGAGTAAACCTGAAAAGGCTTTTTGAGCTCATAATCAGCACTTACCGAAGCCACTTGACTTTTATCACAGATTGCCTTACAATTATTTATAGTAAGGAGGATAGCGTATGCCCTATGTAAAAGTAACTGCGAAACGGCAAGTGACATTCTCTAAAGCTATTTTTGAAAAAATGGGAATCCAGCAAGGCGATCTGCTTGAAGTAAATATAAGGAACAATGAGGTCATAGAGCTTAAAGCAGCTCCTAAAACTCTGAGAAATCTGAGAGGAAGCGCGAAAGTGACTGCACCTCAGGATTTTAAAAAAATCAGGGAATATGTGCTGGACGAAGTAGCAGAGGAGGCCGGGCTTGAAGGAACGGATCATTGACACCAATATCATTCTCAGGTATCTGACCGATGATATCGAAGAACAGGCAAAAAAATGCGAAAATCTTTTCAGAAGAGTCTCAGAAGGAAAAGAGACAATAGAGCTACCCCTGCTGGTAATAGCTGAAGTGGTGTGGACGATGACCAGGTATTATAAACAGCCCAGAAAGGAAGTGGTGGAAAATCTGAGCATAATGCTCACTACCCCGTGTATAAAAGTGAGGGACAAGAAACTTGTTCTTGATGCACTGGAATTATATATTGACAAAAACGTGAGCTTCACCGACGCATATCTTGCAACAGCCTGCATTTACGCTCAAAAAGGAATCTATTCCTTTGACGAAGATTTCGATAATATCGGCATTGACAGAAGCGAGCCATTTTAACTGAGTGCATGAGCTTCTTTCTCTTCCGAGAGTAAAAGTATATGCGCGGGCTGTCCGGGAGAAACTGTGTGAAGCTCGGCAACACCGGCAGATAAAAACACGCCCCTCTGAGAAGACAAGGACCATTGACCACCTCTTCCCTGCTCTGCTACAATAAAGACATGGATACCGAAAAATTTCACGACCGCGGCTACAAGGCGCTCTTTTCACACCCCCGGCTGGTGGAGGAGCTGATTCGCTCCTTTGTCAAAGAGGATTTTGTCGAGGACATTGACTTCTCTACGATCTCAAGGTCATTCACATCCTTTGTCACGGAAGAATTCAAAGAGCGGGAAACTGATATCATCTGGCAGGTGAAAGCAAAAGAGAGCACTCTCTATTTTTACCTGCTCATAGAGTTTCAGTCCACCGTTGATCGTTATATGATACTTCGCCTTCTCTCTTACACAGCTCTGTTCTATCTCGAGCTTATCAAGGATGAGAAAGTGAAAAATCGGGGGCGCCTGCCCGCCGTGTTCCCTCTGCTTCTATACAGTGGCAATGATCCCTGGGATGCGCCGATGTCGGTGGCGGAGCTGATAGAGCTCCCCGCCCGTTTCCCCGGGGCCTTGCTGCCTTCATTCAGCTGCCACAAGATTGTAGAACGCGATTTTCCCCCGGAGGCTCTGAAAGAGATGGACAACATCGTGTCGCGGCTTTTTCTTATAGAGACGGCCGAAACATCAGACCTCACGGAAGTGATAGCAGAGGCAGTGGAGTTCCTGAAGAAGTCTGTTGACCCGGAGCTCCAGCGGACCTTTGGTCTGTGGATCAGGAAGCTTTTTAAAAAAAGGACCAACAGAGATATTGAGATCGATCTGACCACAATGAGCGGACAGGAGGTAAGGACCATGCTGGAAACAAATCTGCAGCGCTTTGAAGAAGAAGCCATGAAGCGCGGAGAGCAGAAGGGCCGGCTTGAAGGCCGGCTTGAGACTGCCGTGAACATGTTCAATGCCGGCTTCGACAGGGAGACGGTGAAAAAGCTCACAGGCCTCATTGACAAGGAATTGGAAAGCATTGAATCATCGCGTCAGTGATATTGAGAAGTCCTGTCAATGAGCGGACAGGAGGTAAGGACCATGCTGGAAACAAATCTGCAGCGCTTTGAAGAAGAAGCCATGATGAAAGGCCGGCAGGAGGGAAGACTGGAAGGCAAACAGGAAGAGAGATCAAAAGTGGCAGCCCGTCTCAAGAGCCTGGGTTTAAACAGGGAGACCATCAAGAAAGCCACCGCCCTCTCCGATACAGAACTGGACAGCATTGAGAGAGAGTAGCCGCAGCCAGGGCCTGCTCGAAAAAGTCATCTCCGTGCCGGTGATGAGGTATAAAGTGGCCTGACCCGGCTCTTATCAGCATCACATCTGCAGAGAAAGGCGAAGAAACACCCCGTGCCCTTTGAAACCGACTTCTACCCCGAGAGCCGCTTCGGCGGCTTCACCGATATTGATGGCACCGTCATCTTTTACACCCGAGTCAACTCCCTCCTCGATGAAAACGCAGTGGTGATAGACTATGGCTGCGGGAGGGGAGCCTATGGAGAAGACCCGGTGAAGGCAAGAAGAGCCCTGCGAATCCTGAAAGGCAAAGCGAAAAGGGTCATGGGCCTCGATGTGAGCGAGCAAGGCTCACAAAACCCTTATTTAGACGAGTTCCACCAGATAAGCCCCAGCAAAGCCCCATGGCCTATCAGCGATAACGAAGCAGACTTGTGTATTTGCGACTCGGTGCTCGAGCACATGGAAAACCCCGAGTACTTCTTCAATGAAGCCTCACGGACTTTGAAAGCGGGAGGGCACCTCTGCATAAGGACACCAAACAGGTGGAGCTATATCGGCATTGCCTCAAGACTCCTCCCCAACAGGTATCATGCAAAGGTGGCAGCAAAGGTTCAGGAGGGAAGAAAAGAAGAGGATGTGTTCCCCACGCTCTACCGTTGCAACAGTATGGGGGCTCTTAAAAAAATGCTGAAAAAAAAGGGGTTTGAAGGGGTAGTGTATGGTTACGAGGCAGAGCCTCAGTATATGGCCTTTTCAAAAGCAGCGTACTTCCTGGGCACCCTCCATCAGAAGTACGCCCCCTCGTGTCTCAAGCTCGCCCTCTTCGCCTTCGCGAAGAAAATCACCGGCGACGGGCAAAATGGAGGGTAACTTTTTATAATTCTTTTATCTTTTTTAGATCAAGCACCATATTCATCAGAGCTCTGCCCTTATATTCACTGCTTTGGTTCTCCACAAAGCCGAATTTCCTGTAAAACGCATCTTCGACAGTGAAATCCAATTTTGAAAATCAAAACCGCATAACCATGCGAAAATTTTCTTGCAAATTGCAAAATTTTCGAAAAATGTAGTGCCAATAAATTACACAACATATTGACAATTGTGATGGAATTTGTTAATATGTGAGTGCTATGTTTATACGAGTGAAGAAAGTGACCAGCGGAAGAAAACAATACGACTACCTCCAGATCTGTGAAACCAGCAGAGAGGACAAGAAAGTGCGCCAGAAGGTAATCGCCACCCTGGGCACAATGGATGAGCTCGTCCCCAGCGGACAGCTTGACCGCTTTGTGGAAAGTATGGCGAAGTTCAGCCAGAACCTGCAGGTCCTCAACCTTCACCAGGAGGGCGCTCTCTCTGCGGAATGGTCGAAATCGTGGGGTCCTTCTCTCATATTCAGAAGGCTGTGGGAACAGCTTCAGATACCAGAAATCATCAAGGCCGCTCTCACAGAAAGAGCATTTCAGTTTGATGTGGAGAAGACGCTTTTTGCCATCGCGCTTCAGCGCCTTGTGAAACCGGGAAGCGATCTCCTCGGGAGCTCGTGGGTGAAGCGTGCCATCTATGGCGAAGGACTTGAGAATATCGGGCTCCAGCACTTTTACCGCGCGCTTGGCTTCCTTGCGGGGAAGAAAGAATACGTGGAGGATCAGCTTTTTGAGCGCCGGCGCCATATGCTCATCAACGAAGTGGATATCGTATTCTTCGACACAAGCACGCTCTACTTCGAAGGGAAAGGCCCGAAGAACTTTGCAAAGAGAGGGTTTTCCAAAGATGGCCACGCACAGGACAACCAGATAGTCTTTGGAGTGGTAATGAGCCGCGAGGGCACCCCTCTTTCCTGTATGTGGTGGCCAGGCAACACTGCTGATGTGGAAACCATACGCGATGTGGCATCTTCCCTGAAAAAACGATTTTACGTAAAAGACGTGGTGCTGGTGTGTGACCGGGGTATGGTGAGTGCGAAAAACCTCAAGCGATTCACGGCACTCGGCTTCAAGTATATCGTCGGGATGAAGATGAGAAAGACCAGACACGTCAAAACGAAAGTGATGGGCAAACGTGGGAGATACCTCGAAGTCCGGGAAAATCTCCGAGTAAAAGAGGTGTCCTATCGGCATCAGCGCTATGTCCTCTGCTACAACCCCCAGGAAGCCGAACGCGACAAAAAGAAGCGGGAGGCCATTCTTGATGATCTCCGGGAGAAGCTGGCAGGTGGCGAAGCAAGAAGCCTCATAGGCAACAAGGGCTATCGCGCATATCTCTCTGTCGAGAGGGAAGCGTTGCATATCGATGAGTTGAAGGTACAGCGGGAAGCGAGGTATGACGGGAAATATGTGCTTCGCACGAATACCGATCTTCCCAAAGAGAAAGTTGCCCTCACCTACAAGGGCCTTCAGGATGTAGAAGCGCTTTTCAGGGATCTCAAGGATATTCTTGAGGCCCGCCCTTTCTTTCACCGGAAAGAAGATATGGTGAAGGCACATCTTTTCAGCTGCTTCCTGGCGCTTCAGCTTATGGTAGAGCTGAAAAAGAGACTGGAGTCGGAGTCGGTGAGTATTCCCTGGAAGGAGATAATTCTCAGGCTTGAGCAGATTTCCGCAGTGAAGGTCAACGTGGGGGACAGTGAATTTCTGCTGCGCACGGAGTTTCCTCCTGGTGTGAACGACATATTCCGGGCGGCAGGCGTCCGCCCCCCTCCCCGGGCTCAGCTCATTTCTCCTCAGAAAGCCTGTTCTCATAAGATTTCTGGGGAATCTCCGGGGTATACCCAATTGAAGCTTGTGTAGTGGCAATGAATTATATTCAACGCTCAATCACGCATGAACTAAGGCTTTCAAAAAAGTGACTGTCGAAGATGCGTAAAAATCGACCGATTGCGCTTTGGAATCTACGAAAACAAAGCGAAAGCCTACTATATCGGAGAGCCGATACGCGATAGAATAGACATGCATCATCATAGCCCTTCCGATGCCGTTACCTCGGTATTCTTCGTGAACTCCCATTCTTGCCAGCAGCAAGGCCGGAATCCTTATTTTCACCCCTGGACCGAAGATCTCTTCTCTGTTCTCATGCGACAGGCTTATCCCTCCCATGGACAAGGCGAAATACCCGGCGATAATATCTTTATGAAGGGCAAGAGCGACCCTTGTCAATCCTTGCTTATGGTAAAAAAGGGCATATTCTTTCAGGAAGCTCTCGATCTCCTTTGAGTCTGAAGTTTCTGCGCACTTGAAAGCTCCAAGATCTCGGGCTGGAGATATTTGTTCAAATTCCAGCTCTTCCAGGTTAAATGAAACACTCATTGAGGCTTTCGTATGGGGTGCTTCTGGGCATATTCATCGGCCTTTTTCATAAAATCCTGAAGTTCAGGATCGAGCCCGGCATCTTCCATCCTATTCAATAATGCGGTTGACTCTTCTTTCCCCAGTTCCACTTCAAACCTGAAGGGGGGGGATGCAAGGCACCCGAGAAGTTTTCTAAGCTTCTCTTCGGCATCTCTATCATCCCTGGCCCCGAGCTTCTTCTTAAGAGACTCCAGAGCTTTCAGCGCCTTCTTGCCTTTGTTCTTTACCAAGGTCATGCTATTTCACCTTTCCGGCACAGACTTCTCTTTCTGTCTTTATTATATCAGAGTTTTTCCCTTTTTAAAGGAAAAACTCTGAATCCCCGCCATTACAGCACTTTTGCTATTGACAACATTACGAGATAGCGATATCTTTTGAGTATGAGTAAAGAGCCTTCGCACATACTGAGTCTCACCGAGCTGATAGACTGCGTGAACTCCACACTTGACCGGCTCGACTTTATCGAGCTTGTAGTTCTGAGATATTACCTTTTTGAAGAGCTGAGACTTTCCGAGATCTCTGAGAGATTAAAGATCCCCGTGTCTCAAGTGAAGAAAATTCTGGCGAAGAGCTTTGCCATTCTGAGATCGCATATAGGGGAGAAGTACTCACGGGAGGATATCATCTCCCTGTTGGAGTCTTTTTAAGCGCATCTACGTCGAATCAAAGCGCTTCACTCTGGTGATTCACCGGTCCAGAAAGAGACGGCACCATAATTCTATGCATATCAGCGAGAAGATAGTATAGGCTCCGTCAATGCGCCCCTCCCTTGTCTCTTTAAGAAGCCTGGATACACCAGTATAATCAAAGAGATCCCTTTTCTGAAGTGAGCTCTCTGAGAGATACCCGTCAATATAAAAGGAGAGGCCCTCCTTCATCCAGAGGCGCACAGGGGCGAAAAAGCCTGACTTGGGACGGTAGATGACTTCAGGGGGAAGGACACCTTCCATAGCCTTTTTAAAAATCCACTTCCCTGTCCTTCCGTGCTGCTTGAAACGCACAGGGAGCGAGGCGGCAAAAGAAACAAGCTCAGGGTCCAGTAGCGGCACCCGCACTTCAACGCCTGAAGCCATGCTCATCTTGTCGGTATAGTTCAGGTTGTGATCGGCAAGAAAGTGCTTCCCCTCGAGATAGAGCATCCTGTTGAGAGGCGCAATGCCTGGAGGAAGAGCTGCCAGGCTTGCAAGAAGCGGCTCCGAGGGGTCAACCCTTCCAAGGGAATTCCTCACGTCGGCACTCAGGATACGGGAAGCTACAGAGGGAGCAGTCCAGTAGAAGTAGCTCACGAGGCGCTCATCATCATCAAGATGGGCATACTCGAGAGCCTTTATGCAGCGGCGCTTGAGAGGGCCGCGGAGAGGAAGGGCCCCGGGAAGGGCACGGAGGCCATACCTTAAGGCGGAAGGAAGCCTCCTCCAGTAACGCTCCTGCATCAGGGCAAAGTGGCGGCGGTATCCCGTGAAGATGTCATCGCCTCCCGCACCGGAGAGGACCACCTTGATGCCATGCTGTCTCGCAAGCTCGCTGATAAAGAGAACATGGAGCGCCGCAGGGTCCGCCTGGGGCTCGTCGAGGTGCCAGATCATTTCTTCAAGGCGCGAGAGCATAGAGCTTTCAACTTTCACTACGTTGAGGCTGACTCCCAGCTCCCCGGCTACTTTTTTTGCATAGGGAAGGTCGTCGGCAAAGCCCTCCTTCTCCATCTCGCCTTCATTACAGGCGATGGTAAAGCACTGAATGGGCTTATCCCTGATGAAGCGCCTCGCCATGGCCACGACGGCGCTTGAGTCAAGACCGCCTGACAGGAAAGCGCCTACAGGCACATCGGAGACGAGCTGCCGCTCCACTGCCTGCGAAACAAGCTCCCTGCATTTTTGCACAGCGGAAGCCTCATCAAGAGGCTTCACCCTTTGCTGATAGGGCAGGTCATAAAACTGCCACTTCTTCTCGACTTTCCCCTCTTTCACCAGAAGCCCATGGCCGGGCTCAAGCTTTTTCACCGCAGCAAGAAGAGTCCTGGGCGCCGGGCACCAGAGGTAGGTGAGGTAAGAGATGAGGGCTTCATAGTCGAGAGCGCGTGAAAGCGAGGGCTCGGCAAGAAGGGCCTTTATCTCACTTGCGAAGAGAAAGCCCAACTCTGTCTCGGCATAATAGAGGGGTTTAACACCCACCCCGTCACGGGCGAGGAAAAGCCGCTTTTTTTCACGGTCCCAGAGGGCAAAGGCAAATATGCCATTGAGCTTTTTGAGCATATCCTCGCCATCACGGAGATAAAGGGCAAGAAGCACTTCGGTATCGGAGTGGCTTCTGAAGGGATACCCTCCTGTAAGAAGCTCCGTGCGAAGCTCCCGGTAATTATAGAGCTCGCCATTATAGATGATGACGGCCTTCCCGTCAGTGCTCTCCATGGGCTGGTGCCCTGCAGGGGAAAGATCAATAATTGAGAGGCGCCTGTGGGCAAACCCGAGTCCTGCCTCCCTGTCATAAAGCTCGCCGCAGTCATCAGGCCCCCGGTGGGCGATACGGGCGCTCATTCTCTCAAGGAGCGAGGGCTCAAAGCCCCCGAGAAATCCCGCTATCCCGCACATGGAACACTCCTTCCACAAGAGCTTGTCTTATGCAACTGAGGTATGAACGTATCACCGGCGCAGATTATTGAACAATCCCCGCCTTTCTCAAGACCCCGTTCATAAAAACCTTCAGACTGTGAGATCTGTTCCGCTCCAGATCAACATGGGGCGCGATGTTCCTTGCCCATTCGCACTTCATTTCACCTATGCGGGGGTATCCTTCTCTTTTGAGGGCACTGGAGCCTCCTGGATAGAGCGCATCTGCAAGCCTCTCCCATGTATTTTCCACTGCATCCGGCATGCAGCCCTCTATGGCATTCAGCCTGGCATCAGGATAGGCTTCCTTTACCGCATCGGGATCACCAAGATACCATGCCTCAATTTCTTCTATGGCAAACCTGAAGAGGGTATCGGGCCTGGGCACACACTCGTCAAGGAGCGCGACGAGCTCCCTCTTGAATGCCCTGCAGTCCCTCTGATCGAGATCAACCACGACAACCACAACTGCATTGTATGTTGATAAGCTTTTTCCATAGCCCCTCAGAATACCGGGGAGGCGACTGAGAAGTATTCGCTTTCTGGGATCTGAGCCGTGGCGGAGGTTTCGCGGAATGCTTCCAAGCCCCTTATACGAGTGGATGGTATAGGTATGGCCTGTTGCTTCCGGAGTGAGGATCTTCTTAAGAAGCGCCTCAAGGGCGATGGCCCCTGACCGGTCTTCGACGAGCACTTCGAAATGCATCAGGCCCTCGCGTCGAAATAGTCCGAGTACCAAAGCCCTCCAAGAGGCAGGCCCTCGCTCACGAGGCTGCATACCAGGGGGTCATCGGCAGCCCTTTTTATCCGGGCAAAGCCATCGAGGCCCTTTTCCAGTATCCATGTCTCTTCAGGCCTGAGCGCATTGATGAAATAGGGCTGATGGGTGGTGACAAGAATCTGGGGAGGGTTGTTTTTCCCCGTGGTATGGGCCCTGAACTCCGCCGCGAGCACCTCGAGAAGCTTGTGATAAAGTCCGTTCTCGGGCTCCTCGATGCCTATGAAGGGAGGGGGCTGGGGATCTTCGAGCATGAGCATGTAGGCAAGGAGCTTGAGCGTTCCGTCAGACATCTGGTTCGCGTAGAAGGGATCCTTGAAGCCTTTCTCATTAAAGCACAGCAGAAGCCTTCCGTCATCGGAGCGCTTTGTCTTGATGGAATCAACGCCCGGTATCTTACCTGCAACACGGTGCAGCAGATCTCCAAACCTTTCTTTGTGTTCTTTTTCCATATACTGCACTACATTTCCCAGGTTATCGCCGCGGGCGTTAAGACGCCTCTGCGGGCCTGCCTTGGGAAGACCCTTCGCGGCATCGGGGATAAAATAGCTCAGGTACCAGCCTTTAAGGAAATCTCTGAAGCGGGAGATGCGGGGATGATCCTTGATTACCCCGTAAACCGCTATACCAAGCTGGCTTTTGTCGGTAAGACTCACCTCCACCTTCTCGCCGGCAAAAACCTCCTCGCCGGTCCAGGCGAAACCCTTCCCTTCATTCAGCGAGAAAAAGGTGCTGGATGAGTTGTTGCCGCTCTGCCTGAGGCACTCCTCCAGGACGTAAGGCCTGTCTTTTTCGTCGGCTGCAATTGACAGCTCATAAGTAATCGGCTGGCTCTCGGGAGTTTCCCGGTAGCAGAGCTCGAACCTTATAGAGCCTTCTACTCCTGAAGATACAAGGCGCTCAAAGCCGCCCCTGCTGCGAAGGCTGCAGGCTTCCTCGACTCCTGAGGCAAGCGAGTCTGAGAGAAATCCGAAGGTATCGAAAAGCGTGCTTTTCCCCGTGCCGTTCTTCCCTATCACCGCAAGAAAGGGGGTAAGAGGCGGCTCATGTGAGTGCTCATCAAGCCTCCCCATCGTGATTTTCTTAAGCACGCGGAAATTCTCTATCCTGAATCCCTCAATGAGCGCCAGAGCTTTTCACCTCCTCCTTCTTATTATCAGCCTTAAGCGCGTTTCCAGCTTCAATATTACGTTTTCCTATGGCGGTTTCCTCTTGCCCACTCGTCTCCAAATTTCACATTGTATACAGCTTCAACATAGTCACGGCAGAGGAATTTCACCGTGATTCCCGCCGAGGAGAGCGCATCTTTCCATCCCCACCACTTGCTGTCTGTCGCTTCGAGGATTGGCGGCCCTGGCCTGCTCTGCGACATCCCCCATCTCATCACCGAAGAAATGCTCCGGCCAGTTGAGAATGGTACCGAATTCATCAATCCTGAGCGGATCAAGATGCGGTGGGGCTCCTGATACATCAGCGAAATATGCCCGGACTTTCCCGCTCTCCACCGTGCCTTCAGCGACTCTTCTCTGGAGACGCCTGAGAAAATGCTCGGAGTGTGTCTCCATAACGAGCTGAATATTCCTTTCAACCTTATCTTCGCGGGAGCTTATCACCTCAATCATCACATCGGCCAGGGCAGACTGGGCGGAAGGATGAAGATGGAGCTCCGGCTGCTCCATGATGATAATGGAGCCACGGGGCGCATAAAAGCACTGCACAAGCACAGGAAGCACCTGGGATATTCCGAAACCCACATCGGGAAGCTCGACGGTGTCTCCAGCCCCTCCCGTGCTTATCTTCACCTCGTATTCCTGCCTCTTTTTCGATATGGAGGAAACTTTGAAGCTCTTAATAAGGCCCATGTCCTTGAGCTTCTCGGCAATGACCTGCTCAAATGCCTTTTCCGGACCGTTCTTTCCAATCCCTATCCAGCGGTTTTTCGCTGAAAGGATCGCCGAAACGGTATGTTCCCCGTTAAAGCCCACTCCTTCAGGCTCATTCCCCGCCCAGGTATAGAGGCGCTCCGCCCTGGTCCTCAGGGGGCCGAGGTAAAATATTGAACGAAAGAGCTTTTCCTGAAGCAGGTTAAGCTCCTGGACGAATTCCGCATTGAGGAAGGAGGCCGCCACTTCGTCGGGAAAACCGTAGAACCTGACCGGCGGCCCCATTTTGCCGGAGCGCCCTTCTTTGGGCTGCAAGATATATTCGCTGGCCTTCACCTCATATCCATCATCGGAATAGGGAAGGCGCTCCATGCCTATTGCCAATACTTTTGATCCGTCATCACGCTGAAGATTATAGTGAAAACGCTCCACAAAGATCGATGAGTGCTTCTGCTCGTTGATGCCCACTGATGCCTCGAAGGAAAGCCGGTCTCCATGGTGCTGTTTCCCTGAAAAAGAGTCCTTGATGGCAAGGCCTTCCGGGAGATCCCAGAGGTACTCAAAGGAAATTCTTTGTGAAGGGTCCCTGCGATAGACCATCTGCTGGAATGTGCCGGGCTGCACCGCTGATTTCCTGTCACCCGGGGAAAGCACCATTTTCCTGTCAGCAGACTCGGCCGTCTGCTTGAGCATCATAAGGAACTGCCCGATGCTCGACTTTCCCGAGCTGTTGACACCGAAAAGCAGGGTGAGGGGCGCCAGTTCGAGAGCGCCGGTGTCCTGCCATCCTTTGAAATTTAGAATTCTCAGTGTGCGGAGCATCTCTCACCACCCCTGTTCGTCTGGTACTCTGGATATTTCATGAAAGCCTGCTATTATCCTTCTCCTGCGATACAGCACCTCATTTATGCTCCCTGCCTGAAGCCGCCTCTTTCAATATCTTGACAGTCTTTTCCGCAGTGACATCCCATGAAAACTCCATTGAGCGGAGCTGCGCCTTATCCGCCAAGGCAGTCCTCTCTTCTTCATCAAGCGTGAGGGCTCTTTCCAGCACCTCCGAGAGGCACCCCGTATCCCCCGCAGGATAATAAAGGGCGTTATCCTGAAAAAACTCCGGCATGGGGGGGTTCTCCGTGGAGATGATGAGGCACCCGTGGGCCATCGCCTCGAGGGCGATGTTGGGGCAGGCCTCGAAGCGGCTCATCATCAGAAAGGATTGGCAATTCTTATAACACCAGGCCATCTCATCGCTCGTGAGCCTCCCTGCCCACAGGACCCGGGAGGAAATACCCTGAGTTTCAGCATACTGCATGAGTTTTTTCCGGTAACCTTCCATGTCACGGCGCGCTTCGCCGGCAATGACAAGATTCAAAGTGGAAAGATCACCAGCAGCATTGTCCGCAAAGACCCCGAGTATGTCATCGAGCCCCCTGAAAGGAGCAATAGAGCCGGCAGTGAAAAGGAACCTCCCTTTCCATTCAGGAGGGATGGCCAGGGGCTTCTTTTCGCTCCCTCCGGGATGAGCTTCAACACCGAAATAGATCAATGAAAGCTTCTCCTCAGGGACCTGCCACTTCTTTTGAATAAGCTCACCGGCATATCCAGAGATGACGATGACATGGTCAGCCTTTTGCACAGCCACTCCTGTCTCAAAACGCTCTGCGGCATACACCAGGCTCTGTCCGAGGTGCCTGTCGTGAAGGCGCGACACGAGAGGCCAGGTGTTCTGCACCATCACCACGGTGGGAACCCTATTATATCGGATATAGCGGGCAAGGGGGACAAAGACGACATCGGGGGAAAAGTCATCGAGGGCTTTTCGAAGCGATGGCTCGGGCCTGTGGCGCATAACCTGGAAGGGAAGGCAGTCGATGCAATGGAGCTTCGGCAGACTCTCCAGGCTTTCGTGAATATCTAGGCCCGGTGGTGAGGTGCACAGCACCCCCTCTACGTCAGGATGACGGGCAAGCCGCGGGATGACAGAGAGGAGGTACTTGCGGTACCCACCGCTTATCCCGCCGCGGGTCTTGTTAAGGACGGCTATTTTCAACGCTTGATTTTATTATATTTTTATAATTGCTCAAACGCATCTTCGACAGTGAAATCCAATTTTGACGCATCTTCGACAGTGAAATCCAATTTTGAAAATCAAAACCGCATAACCATGCGAAAATTTTCTTGCAAATTGCAAAATTTTCGAAAAATGTAGTGCCAATAAATTACACAACATATTGACAATTGTGATGGAATTTGTTAATATGTGAGTGCTATGTTTATACGAGTGAAGAAAGTGACCAGCGGAAGAAAACAATACGACTACCTCCAGATCTGTGAAACCAGCAGAGAGGACAAGAAAGTGCGCCAGAAGGTAATCGCCACCCTGGGCACAATGGATGAGCTCGTCCCCAGCGGACAGCTTGACCGCTTTGTGGAAAGTATGGCGAAGTTCAGCCAGAACCTGCAGGTCCTCAACCTTCACCAGGAGGGCGCTCTCTCTGCGGAATGGTCGAAATCGTGGGGTCCTTCTCTCATATTCAGAAGGCTGTGGGAACAGCTTCAGATACCAGAAATCATCAAGGCCGCTCTCACAGAAAGAGCATTTCAGTTTGATGTGGAGAAGACGCTTTTTGCCATCGCGCTTCAGCGCCTTGTGAAACCGGGAAGCGATCTCCTCGGGAGCTCGTGGGTGAAGCGTGCCATCTATGGCGAAGGACTTGAGAATATCGGGCTCCAGCACTTTTACCGCGCGCTTGGCTTCCTTGCGGGGAAGAAAGAATACGTGGAGGATCAGCTTTTTGAGCGCCGGCGCCATATGCTCATCAACGAAGTGGATATCGTATTCTTCGACACAAGCACGCTCTACTTCGAAGGGAAAGGCCCGAAGAACTTTGCAAAGAGAGGGTTTTCCAAAGATGGCCACGCACAGGACAACCAGATAGTCTTTGGAGTGGTAATGAGCCGCGAGGGCACCCCTCTTTCCTGTATGTGGTGGCCAGGCAACACTGCTGATGTGGAAACCATACGCGATGTGGCATCTTCCCTGAAAAAACGATTTTACGTAAAAGACGTGGTGCTGGTGTGTGACCGGGGTATGGTGAGTGCGAAAAACCTCAAGCGATTCACGGCACTCGGCTTCAAGTATATCGTCGGGATGAAGATGAGAAAGACCAGACACGTCAAAACGAAAGTGATGGGCAAACGTGGGAGATACCTCGAAGTCCGGGAAAATCTCCGAGTAAAAGAGGTGTCCTATCGGCATCAGCGCTATGTCCTCTGCTACAACCCCCAGGAAGCCGAACGCGACAAAAAGAAGCGGGAGGCCATTCTTGATGATCTCCGGGAGAAGCTGGCAGGTGGCGAAGCAAGAAGCCTCATAGGCAACAAGGGCTATCGCGCATATCTCTCTGTCGAGAGGGAAGCGTTGCATATCGATGAGTTGAAGGTACAGCGGGAAGCGAGGTATGACGGGAAATATGTGCTTCGCACGAATACCGATCTTCCCAAAGAGAAAGTTGCCCTCACCTACAAGGGCCTTCAGGATGTAGAAGCGCTTTTCAGGGATCTCAAGGATATTCTTGAGGCCCGCCCTTTCTTTCACCGGAAAGAAGATATGGTGAAGGCACATCTTTTCAGCTGCTTCCTGGCGCTTCAGCTTATGGTAGAGCTGAAAAAGAGACTGGAGTCGGAGTCGGTGAGTATTCCCTGGAAGGAGATAATTCTCAGGCTTGAGCAGATTTCCGCAGTGAAGGTCAACGTGGGGGACAGTGAATTTCTGCTGCGCACGGAGTTTCCTCCTGGTGTGAACGACATATTCCGGGCGGCAGGCGTCCGCCCCCCTCCCCGGGCTCAGCTCATTTCTCCTCAGAAAGCCTGTTCTCATAAGATTTCTGGGGAATCTCCGGGGTATACCCAATTGAAGCTTGTGTAGTGGCAATGAATTATATTCAACGCTCAATCACGCATGAACTAAGGCTTTCAAAAAAGTGACTGTCGAAGATGCGTCAAATGATGATTTTATGACTTTCGAAAAGCACTATGTTATAGATAACAAGAAGCTTCCGCATGATTATGAGGTTTTCGTTTTTATCTTGATTTTGTTGTCGAATTTACTTCAAACATAAGTTCAATCATTATTTCATAGTGCCCCATATTTCAATTTGACGCGCACAAAGATATCCGAGAAATGTGGAACAAATCAAGTCATCAATAATGCCTACCAGATTATTTTTTGATATCAACCGCAATTCTGGGTGAAAGAGGCCTTCTGAATAACTTTTCTTCACTGAGAATAAGTTATTAAATTCTTCTTCAACTTCTCTGTCATAACGCTGGAAAAACATTCCACTGCTCAGTATTCCCTTTTTATGGTATTTCCTTCTCAAGATACTATAAATAAGTTCAATAAGAGGGACGCTTCGAATCCAGGCAATATAGAATCTGCAGAGAGGCTTCCCTATCCTTTTCATCTCATTCAAAGTTCTTTTTCGTTTATCTTGTGGCAAATGCTGCATTACCTGAACACTCCAGATAAAATCTGCCATATGAGATATGATAGGAAGATGCAAAATGTCACTCTGAAGACACAAAACATTTGGATACCTATCAAAAGGCATTAACTTCCTGGCGACCAGAAGGTTATTAAGAGAGAAGTCCACAAGAAGAAACCTGAACCGGGAGTTTTCTCGAGCCGCTTCGACCCAATGCCAGCCAAAACCGCAGCCGAGATCAATCAAAAGCGATTCATCTCCCGATGAATGCTTAAGCATCCGCATTATAGAATTCACTTTTTTTTTCATCACAAAATTTGAATGATGATTCTTCGCCTCATCCACGGCATTGTCAACATCTGATTCCAAGAAAGTCATCGCTACATTATCCCTTATAGCATGCTCCAGTTCCTGCCCATTACTCGTTTCGATTGTTCTTTTCACCTTCATAATTCCATCTGAATACCCGATTACCGATAATTCACTATCCTGTTCTTTTTGAAAAAGCTTCTGCCATAATATTTCAGTTTCTTCTGAACCGGCACTTGACATCCCATCAGACTTCATTTCAGAATTCTTGCCTCCATAATCAACCTATTATCGCTCTTTCAACGATATTGCATCATGATAAAACTGAATGATGCCCAGACTAAAGAAAAACAATGGATAGATTGATTTTCTTAAAAGGACTGGGCTATGCAACATTGTTAACAAAAGCATTGAAAGAACTATACCTGCGAACAGCGTGATATAATAATCATCTCCATTGAGTCGGCTCAGGCACTTCCCCCATTGCCACATTGAGATGAAGCAGAGAGAATAGAATATCATTGCCCCAATCAAACCATACTGCCCCATAATTTGAAGAACATAAAAATCTTCGCAAGAAAAATAATGGGAATTTATAAGACTGGTCATGCCTACTCCGAAAGGAAAAGCCCAGGGATAATGGCAGAAATTGGAGATAAACCGTTCTACTTCAATAAAGAATAATTTCACAATATTCATATTTGGTCCGGTATCGTATTTTCCCTGAGTAATAAGTAAAACATAGTTATTAACAAGATAATCTTTGACAGACGGATAATATAGAGAAAGACTCACACACCAGACCAATAAAATCAAAATCGACAAAATAAATAGCGCCACAAGGTTTCTGATCTTTTCCTTTAATTGTGATTTTTTATACACTGCAACAATCATCACAAATAACGCTATTAAGGTAAGAGCCAATGCGATTCTCCCTCCAGAAACAAATAAGGCAAGAAAATTCAAAATTATAAGTAGTAAGGCAGGCTTCCAATCTCTTATAAAATATATAATCACGCTGGCAAGTAAACCAATTCCGATATAAAGAGCTGAAGCGTGTAAATGCTCCAGTATTCCGGAAGGGCGCATTTTATAGCTCATATAATGCCCTATTTCCCCTCCGCTTCCTAAATTTTGCATGTATTCATAACTCCTCATCTGATAGGGAGGAATTACTCCGCATATTCTTAAGCTGAAATTCTCATAAAGTAGTTCCGTTGACACGATAGATGAGGTTATACAGAGAATAAAAATGATTGATATTAAATCCCGAGGACTCAATTCTCTCGATACATATACATAGATGAGCATAGTTATGAAATATCGCGTGGCAATGCTCATCGCGGAGACGAAGCCAACAAAATAGACTTCTACTGGAATGGAGATAAAAGTCACTCCTGCGATAAAGAGAAGAGATTTATCCACAAAGGTAAGTTTTCTATGTGTACTCACATTTTTATATTTGTTAATTATATTGACAAGAGGAAGCAAAAGGAACAGAGAAGGGAGTAATGCCATATATTTATTCATAGTAATTACCTGAATAACATAGATGAATGGAATTATTACGAAATACAGCTTTATACATAATGCAGTGAGATTGTTGTCTGTGAAAATCTTTGATTTGATGATATTCATAACATTCAGAAACCTATATATTCTCCAGCCAACTTATACTCCATACCTCCAACGCCACGCTTGAATCTTGTGATATGGGGTGTGGATTTTTCATCCAGTCCACCTAAATCAAGCCATTTGCATCCTCTTCGTTTCATTTCTACTATTGCATTCCATAAGAGATAATTATTGGCGTGAATTGCGCGACCTTCTGGTCCATTCCATCCTAAAAGGTAAGTGCATGTGAGCCCATGCTTTATCATTACAATACCCGCAGCAGGTAAATTATTATTCAAAGCAATCAACATTACGAAATCATCTTTTTGGACCATCTTTTCCCGCAGACTTCTTAATAGTTCATCAGATGGTCCTTGATAGCGTTTCTCCTTCATGAGGATATTATGGTTTGTCAACAGCCATTCAAAGTCTTCAGAGGAATAACTTATTTTAAGAACAATGCCTGATCTCTCGGATGCGGCAAGCTGGTTCCGCCATTTTCCTTTTAAAGAGGAGCGAAGCTCTTTTTCCTCTCTACTGAGGTCAAGAAGCGAGGAATGCCATACATTTTCTCTTAATCGTATATAATTTAGAAGCGTTAACATAACTCCACTTTCGGGTTCATCATAAAGTTCGGGCACTATGAGAAGAAAAGCTCCTTTAAAGACTGGCCACTTCTTTAATACCATAAATACGCCATAAAGATCAAAATGAGTAATATTTGCATCGATCATAAGTGGCCCCCGGTTTATCCTTATTAAGGTGCCGATTAAGGGTATTTTTTTCTGCAAAGCCTGGAAAATTGCAATGCTTTGTTTTCCTCTCTTGATAATACCTCGGAGAACTTTCCATTTCTCACATTCTGCCTTTGCCTCACCATAAGCCCAACTTTGCGTAAGGCTTGTATGCTCCATCCCTTCGAGAAAAGAATTCCATTCCTCCTGAGATACTTCATAATTGTCAATACTATATTCATTATGAAATGATCCAATTTTATGTTTTACAATTCTCCCATAAGAGTTAAGATAATCCTGCATTGATACTGTCTGATGGACAGGAAAGGTGACTACGGTATTGCGAAGCATTAGTGCGACACGATGAAAATCTGGCTCTGACTTTACTTGGCAAGGCAAATAGGGCCAGAATTGGACAATGCCTCCACTTCGATTGATTGCTTCAAATTTTATTTTTGCTGCTTTCTTATCGGGACACACAAATGGAGAAATATAAGGAATCAATTCCGAAGAAGGGTTCATTACAAAAAGGGGCTTCACATTGTCTTCAATATTAAGTATAGCATCAATAACCCTTTTGTTAAGCCTTCTTTTCTCTGCCATCTCTGACAGACGTCCAGCGTAACGTTTCAGTAATTTTTTACTGATAATGCTTATGGCCGGTGTTATGGGGAATGCCTCAATCTGTGCATCATCATCAAAGGTTTGAGCTTTTCTGAGCGCTCCCGCAAGAGCCGCTGGCAACATTTTTTGAATTCCGCGCTTTATAAGCCACTTCAATGGAGACGGTGATGATATCGAGAGCATATTTATTGTTCTTTTCATTATTTCAAGCGCCATGGTGATATCCTGGTTAACGAAGTATTGTGACTTTGAACAGAGCAAGAGAAGGGAGCCATCAGGCAGTGCCAGATTTTTGTAGAGACTGTAGAAAACAAAATCACCTGTCATCCCAATCCCCTGTGTGGGAAGCATGACATGAGCACAGTCTTCAACAAGGAGTGCCCCTGATAAATCACAGAATGCCCTTGCTTCCTTACTCTCTGATGGATGGCCAAAATAATGGACCAGAATAAAAATATCAGGCTTTGCAGTAATTTTCTTACATGCATCCCAATCAGGGTGCAGCCTTTCATTAATTGGATAAAAGAACACCTGTTGCGTTTTTTGGAAAACAGCCCATAAAGGCTCAACACAGAAGTAATCTGGGAACCAGACGATAGGTTCTTTCTTTTTATTGTATTCCTCCCACCAGAGTATTATGGCATGAAGAGCCCAGGCTGACCTGGAAAACCAATATGGATAATCACCCTTCTTTCGCCAAGGAGAAGAAAGAGTTTGATCATCTCCAGTTGATGTAAATACCAAAGAGAGGAAATCACTCCATTCCGGCAAAGGTGCTGCTGTCAGCATAAACAGTTATGTTTCAATTGTTTCCCCCATGGAATCTAAATACTTTCTCTTATGAGAATAATACCATGAAAGTCCCCCATCTATTATAAAGCGCATATAGGGTGCAGAGTCCTCAATAGAAAGAGATTCTCTTCTCAGTAAATATCTTACAATCTTAGGATGATTTTCGCCCCTTACTCCAGAAAATGCATAGAGATAGTGCTTTTGAGCACATAGCGCTGCTTCCGTATTGATACTTTTAAAGTCCCCAAATGGATACGCAAAATTCTTTATCTCCACGCCAAGTTTCTTATGCAAAATTGCTCTCGAACCAACGATTTCTTCTTCCAATTCACTAGCGCGAGTGATTTCAGAAAGACGCCGATGTGATTTTGTGTGAGATCCTATCGTATGTCCATTTTCAAGAAGTATTTCAAGATCGGACCATGAAAGCGGTGAAAGATAATCCGGAATATCCTCTGATGATATTTTTCCCTCAAATATTTTTTGTGCAACAAATTCTTTTTGATCATTTCTTGCATTACAATCAAGAAAATCTGTTGTCACAAAAAACAGGGCTTTAATTCCCAGGGGATCAAGGATCTGTTCGGCGATACTCCTGTTTGACTTGAAACCATCATCGAAAGTGAGCAAAATGTTTTCACCATGAATGGGAATCAATCCACTCATCATTTGCTCAAACTCAACAATATCAATGAAATTATAAATTCTATGCGCCAACGTAATATGAGATCTAAATGTATCATGGAAATGCGGCGGGATATCGTGATAAAGAAGGACTTTAAGAAATCCTTTGGGCCCGGCAGAAAAAAGATGAAATTTTTTCCTTATGAAGCGGGGTATGAAATAAAAAAAGCCAAGCAAATTTCGCATCCTTGGCATCATTATTTACCTGACTTTATTATATGAATATAGTTGAAGGATGCCTGCATAAGGCTTCCACCACAAAGGTGATTCATTTATCGCCTCTCTGTAATATTTCCGAGCACGTTCATGGTCACCAGCATGAAAAAAAGCACGAGCCAGCGTGTAAAGATATTCCCTGGAAATCTTGTCTGCCATCTTTTTCAGAAAATGAGAAGAATAAACACCCTCTTCTTTCAGGGCATTCAAGTGTCGCTGCCTTACATTATAACCGAACCTGCTATGGGCTTCAATTTTGGAAGTTAACGCACCTGGAATCCGGTAGTACTCACCAAGAACTTCTGGAAAATTGGCGAAAGATGCTCCTTCTTTTGCGAGTTTCAGCCACAGATCGTAATCTTCACATCCATGAAGAAAATCCACTTCCTCTGAAAATCCTCCCGACTTCTTTAACAACTCAGACCTCACTATAGTCGCTGAAGGCGAGAGACGGTTTCCATTAAACAATAGATCCTCATAATATGGTTTTTTTAGCATCCCATAGTTCAATACTCTTTTCTTACCGTCATAACTCACCTCGACCTCATTATGGCAGATTATATCAATATGAGGATTATTCAACAAAAAACCGCCGATTATACATAATTTGTGGGGATACCATATGTCATCGGCATCTAAAAAAGCCAGAAAATCTCCTTTTGCTTCTGAAATCGCCGTATTTCTGGCACCGCCCAACCCTTTATTCTGCTGGTTCAGCAGAACGGCAGGAAATGAGTCATAACTTTCCAGATACTCTTTGACTATTTTCTCTGTGCCATCTGTTGAACCATCATTTGTAATTATCACCTCATAGTTATTGTAAGATTGAAAGCGCACAGAATCGAGCGCTTTTTCAATAAAAGATGCCGCATTGAAAGCAGGTATAATTACGCTGAACTTTATTGAATTATACTGTGATATTATACCTTTAGGCACTTTGCCTGCCGATTCTTTCTATGATTACCTGACTTATTCGCTCACTTTCTTTACCATCTCCAAGATAAAAACACTTTCTTAAAACTTCTGCTCTCAATTCCTTTGATGGAGAATATTGTTCCGGAGAGATCTGGAATTCTTTTATTGCCTTCTCCAATGCAGCGACAGAAGTAAAAAAAGGTATCCCGCCAATATCCCTGAACACTGATGAATTGTATGTTTTAGAGCGCCATTGCCATACTGGTTTGCCTCTTATTAATGCTTCTTCTGCAACAGATGAGTTTGAAAAGAGGATCAGATCGGCCTTCTTCACGTCCTCTTCCAGGTTGTCATCTGTTATTGAAATACGTTTTCTGAACTCCACAAACTGAGGATGTTGATCCAGATGCGCGAAGGGATGATTTCTAAGATGCACTTTTATCATATCAATATTAGATGTTGCCAAGCATACTGCTTCCAGGAGTTCAATATCTGCATCTCTGTCAAGAGATGCGACAATCAGGAGCCTTATGCTTTCATTCTCTCCTGTTTTATTCTCAAAAGGGGTGGTTTTTATATTTTCATATCGTGATGAACCAGTGAGGAAAACACGCTCCTCGGGAAAGCCATTCGAAATAAATACCTCTTTACCCAAATCTCCCATAACAAAAACACCATGAGGACTTGGGATAGGACAATCATCGGGACTGCCATGATATTCTCTCTCCGGATCAATGATACCAAAGACTTTTTCTCTGCTGTAACTTGCGTGCTGCATTGCATAATTCAGCACTGGTACAGCAGAACTCTGGGCTCCCAAATAAAAAGCACGGGAATAGGGGTAAAGCTCAAGAAAACTCATGGTGATTTTGGGAGCATACTTTTTGAATGCTCTACTGGCGGCAAGAAAAACCATTTCAAGACGAGGTAATGTACCGTTAATAAAGCCATAGTAAAGAGGTTCTCTTAATAATGGATAATAATCAAGACCATTATAAATAAAAAGCTCTCTGAATGAGAGGTCTTGACAATATTTCAAATAACAAAACAATGATGAGAAATCCGTTAAAGCTCTTAAGCAATCTATAAGACTCAAGAAATTTTGAAGCAGAATTACCTTATCATTATTATTTAGAAATTCAATAAGAGGCTCTAATTTCTTTCCTCTAATTACTGGTTCAACACGGGGATCAAGCCAGATAAACCATCCCGTTCTGAGTCCTTTTGCTAAAAGCACCTCTGGCAGTGAGCGAAAGAAACGATCCTCTATGCCACCACCTTTTTTCTCCCTTACACTCCAATCAAGAAAACCAGAAAAAACAACATCCAAGATCTTTTCATTACAATGAATTTTACGGGTGCGATGCTTATAGTACAGAAAGAGGAAAAATTCCTTCACTCTGCTCAATAAGCCTCTGAGAAAAATGTAAGCTATGCCATGCTGCCGATATATTCTTATGCCATCAACGGGAAATCTGCTTCTAAGGACCTTAAAAACCTGCTCGGAGCATTCATAAAGGAAGACTTTTTTATAATTCTTTGCCTTAATTACAGATTGTAATATTGCAATTTCGATAATATGGTTAAAAGTCTTGTCTGATTCGCAATCTCTGTGGGACACTTTGTGAAACCACCATTTTGAATAACCATTGGTGCCTCTCAAAGCTTGCCTTAATGTTATATTCCCTCTCTCCTTGATCGGTGTTGCACCTAAGCCTGCGATCAGTTCCAAATAAGCCCTTATAGCCTCATCTTTTACCTTTATTGCGATATCACGAGCATTAATAATATTTCCCCTGAATTTTTTTTGAAGCTCGATTTCCTTTTTAGGAGAAAGAAAACTTAGTATTGTGGAATCTTCATCAGGCAGTCGGCGAGGGAGCTGCCAATATGCATATAATTCATCCATTTTCTTGATTATGAATTATTCTATCCATTTCTTGGATGCACTCAAGAAGTCCCTGCCCCATGTCAAGGTATCTATCACTTACCAGCTTGTGACCTATTCTGGGGCTATAGGAATATGGAGTATAGATATAATGATTAAAGTTTTCTTTGTTATCATAGTCAATTTTTATTTCTTTATTCAATATCTCACCTATCATTTTCAGCATATCACTGAGTTTCATTGCATGATAGCCCGATATGATAACATGTGAATCTTCAAACTGCTTATCCAATACATCAAGGCTCAAGCGGGCTGCGTCTTTAACATATATATACTCACGGACTTCATCGCCTGTACCTGTGCACTTAATTCTCCCTTTCTCCAGAGCCTGCTTAAGATAACGGAAAATACTGTTCTTATGATCCGCTCTCTGCCCATAAAGAGTGCCATACCTCAGGATGGTAAAATTCAACCCAAATCTGCGACGGTATTCTTCAATATAGAGCTCTGATGCCTGTTTACTACAACGATAAAATCCACCTTTCTGACTATAAACATATATGGTGCTTGCATATATATATCGCTTTATGCTCGCGAGTCTCGAAGCTTCAAGTATATTGGCATTCCCCACAATATTCAAATGAATTGTATCCAGCGGTTTAGTGGTTGCATCGTCAAGGTCCGCTATCCCGGCAAAATTATATACATAATCGGAGCCTTTCACCGCAGAGAGTACTTTTTCAAAATCCAGAATGTCACCAACTTGCATAAGTTGGCCTTCTCTCAAATAAGGTGATTCTTTTACATCATATATTACTACCGATTGCCCAGAGTCAGTAAGCGCATCAGCGACATGACTCCCTAAAAAACCTGAACCCCCAAAAACAACCATCTTCATCGCTTAGTCCTCACTATCCCTAATTGGACTTTTCAAGACATTCCCTGAATTTTCAGCAATTATTCCACCATTCCCTGAACCTTAGCCAGTTCATGGAACACGCCTGTCCCGACGCACAGATCTTCAAAGGTGCCCTCTTCAACGATTTTTCCCTCATCAAGCACATAGATATAATCTGCGTTGACCACTGTCGAGAGCCGGTGGGCGACCACCACCACCGTCGTCTCATGGGCGATTTTTTCTATGGCTTCCTGGATGAGCTTCTCTGAGATGCTGTCCAGCGAGCTTGTCGCTTCGTCAAGAATAAGGAGCTCAGGACGCCTGATGATCGCCCTTGCGAGAGCTATACGCTGCCGCTGCCCGCCCGAGATGCATACTCCCCTGTCGCCGACAACAGTATCAAGACCTTGGGGCAATCCGTTGAGAAACTCGTCAACATTGGCCATCCTGCAGGCATATTCAACATCGGCGTCATTGACTGCCTCGGACGACCACTGCAGGTTCTCACGGAGCGTCATGTTGAAGAGGATGCTCTCCTGGGGAACATACCCTATTCTTTTCCGTAATGAGAGGACTGCAAAATCCAATATATTTCTGCCGTCAACGAGAATCTCACCCGTATCGGCGTCATAGAACCTCATCAGCATATCGATGAGAGTAGATTTCCCCGCGCCGCTTTTCCCTACAAAGGCAATCATTTTCCCCCTGGGGATGGTCACATTGATACCGTCAAGCACCTTCATGCCCCCCGGGTAACTGAAGCCCACCTCCCGGAGCACGATAGAATCATTGAAACTCGTAAAGGCTTCCTTTCCCGTGGACTGCCTCTCTTTGAGAGCGGCATCCCGCAGTGCGTTTATCTGGTCATATGAGGGAATGATATTGAGGATGACATTCTTTATCCCGATTATCTGGCCGAACTGAGGGATGGCAAGGTAAAAGGCATAGAGAATCACCGTGAGATCCGAGAGGACTATCCTGAAGACACTTTGAGAGAGGGCTACGGCCACCAGAATTATTCCAATCGCGAGGGGCTGAAATACTATCGGGGTTCCTGCGTGCATAATCTGGGACTTCATTTCCGCTGCCACATAGCCGTGGATTGCCTTTTCAAGATTTTCCACCCCTCTCCTCTGGCCACCAAAGCCTATCACAATCTTTGCTGCGGCCAGATTCTCCTGGATGATCTCAAAGGTCCTGTTGGACATCTCGATATAGGTCTGACCAAGCCGGTAGGTAATCTTCCCCAGATATGAAAAGGGGATTGCCAGGAGTATTCCCGGCACCATGACGGCGAGGGAAAGCTTCCAGGAAAGAAAAAGGGCTACGATGAAATAAAAAAGAACCTGGACGATCTTCACAATCACCATTGCCATGTGGGCAAAATAGTCGCCCACCTTGAAGCATTCCTTAATGATGGTATTACCCAGCATGCCCTGCTTGCGGGAGGCGAAAAAATGCCACCGTGCGTTGAAAAAGATCTCATAGGTTGAGCACACCAGGTCTCTCACGAGGGCGAATTTTATCTTCATTACAGAGGCATAAACCATAACATAGATCAAAGCTCTCAGGAAGGCGAAGCATATCATCAGCAAGATGACGCTGCATAAACCGGAGGGAAGCTTGAGGCTTTTTAGCGTCTTGACAAGAAATAAGGTGATTGCGCTTGCCCCGGAGAGATCCGGCCTGGTGATAAAATCCACCACCGGGGCGATTGACAGAATAGCCCCCATCTCGGCAAGGTTCAGAAGCGCCATCAGCACCACCGTCAGGATAAACTGACGGGGATACTTATTCGCGATGTCAAGAATGAATAACGAAACTCTCATAGAATTTAGTGAACTCAATTATAGAATCCACCAACCACCGAATTCTGTTTTTAAGTTCGAAGAAAATATGCACAAATTTGAGCAGTGCTTATGAGCATTGCCGAATCAGTAACTTCAGGACACGAAAAACTTACGACTCAACTTATCACTACCATAAAGGATATCTATCATCTGGAGGAATACCTTCACCAGTACGATCCTTTCTCTTGTTAGCAAAGTGCAAATAGATTATGATTAAACATAATATTAAAATGCTTAACACAACATATATCATCAGCCGAGTATTTCCTCCTTAATAATATCCGCAACAATCCTGTTCCCTTCGTCGGTAAGATGAGCACGATCAACAAAGAGCCATTTTTCATCGATGTTATGTTTTTTTAATGCCTCATTCATATCAAAAAATCTAATATTATTAGTATTACATATATTTTCGATATTTAATTTGAGCCATTCATATCTTTCATTCCCCATTTTATGTGAAATAATTTTCCAGTGGTTGGCGGGATGTCTGTCCAGTTCTTCAAAAATCTTTTTTTCTTCCAAACAAAAGTTTTCTTTTACCCAATTTGCCATTGGTTGAAGTATATATATTAAATCGAATTTTAGAGCTTCAGACATTAATTTCCAATTTGCAAGATCCTTTTCCCAAGAGAAAAAAATCTTCTGTTTTTCCTCTTCATGATTCGAGATTGTTTCAAAATAAGAAACGTTTGATTGAACCTTCTTTTCTGGCAGTCTCCTATTTTTGATTAAATATATTATATCTTGCAAACCAATCCTTTGATAGTCTATTGTGTCTTTAAGAAAAGGAGAGAGCATCCTCTTCAACACTCTTCTCCTTGGAGAAAGATTTGAACTGAGATTCATTGAATTATTGTAGTGGTTCCAAAAAAAAAATGAACCAAATTCTTTAGAATATTCATTTGACAAGTAAAAAAGAATTAGATTATTTAAGCCACTAAACAACAAGACTTTATTTATCCTATTAATGTGCTTATGAGTTAACATGAACATAATAAATTCTTGCGTTGAGCCGAAAGCCCTGCCACCATAGTTAAGCCAAAGCATGCCAGTGGAATTATTAAGCAAAGAAGGAATTGTTGTCTTATCTGATGTGGCACCTATTCCAAAAGCGGTAGAACCACCTACCAATAGAGAGAAAGATTCTTCAGACCCTGTTTCAAAATCCTTTATTACCTCTCCTGATTTTATTGAAAACCTAAATCCATAAGAGTCAGTATTTACTATCGGCGACCTATAATTAGGGGTATGAAAATACATCACATAAGGAAGCCATAAATGACCAAGAGAATCATATTCTTTCATCTGGGGAGTTAGTTCATATCGTAATTGCATATTTCGTATCAAGAATAATGTCTATGAGAAATCAAACAGCAGTGATTATTCTTTCTTTTTTATCAAATTATTCAATAAAAGAAGATTCATTATCTCTATTACTTTATTAATAGGCTCTTTACTCAAAGCGGCTATCTCTACCAAAGAATTCTCGCCGTTTATCAAACTTATGATTTTCAATGTGACGGCAACTTCCTTTTCCCGATCATCAAGAGGATGATAACTCAGGAACTTATGCAAGCAAGGATACCCTTTATATAAAGGAATTGGAATATAGTTCTTCTCCCAAATCTCAATGACTTTCAAAATGAAATGCCTGGCCTTTTCCATTTGGGTTTGTGCTGTTATGCGGGAAATATCTCCATTGGAATCAGAATCTGTCTTAGGAATGCAAGAATCTTTCTTGGCAGGTATTGCAGAGATCGATACCATTGGCACATTCACTGCATAAGAATTAAATATCCTTGCATCATTAAGTGTCAAATCACCTGTGTCCAGATTCATGAATAACGGTTCAAATTCCCTCATGGCAAGTAAACAGCACTTATCAAATTGTGTGTCACCGCGTTTTGAAAGAGACAGAGAAATATCGCCATCATCACAAAGAGCCTCAACACAGATACCTCCTATCATTCTGTTAATCAGATGCTCATTGTGAGATAAAAACGCAATGGGACCATAAAAGGCAGGGATTACTAACAATCTATAAGAAAAGTTCAAATCGGACCGCTTGCACAACTCCTCAAATACTTCGAGAAGAACAGCAACTCCCGCAAGACCGTCATTCACCCAAAAACTATTGTCCAGATGACAACAGAACACTATATTATCGTCCCTCTTTCCTTTTGCAAGCACCTCTCCAATCTTCAAAGAACCGTAACTGAATGAAGTATCAATTGAAATCTGATAGGTATCATCTAATAACTTCGATTTCAAATCTTCAGAACACCAAATGGCCCAATCTCGTGCGAAGATGAGAGAATCATATGGGTTTGATTGAAATGAAACTAGGGAGTTATACAAATGCTTAGAAAGTTCATCTCTTGTCACTATTCCCTTATAGGGCTGAGAATATGGAACTACATTCAAAAAACTGCCAACCCCATAATCCGGTTCTTTTCCGTCGATTGTCTTTATGAAGACTCCATTGCAGGTCCATTTTTCCGGAATAATCCATGTCCAGCATTCTTCGCCTGTGCAATACTCATGAATCTTGATAGATAGTATTCGAGCGACTGCATCCAACGCAACATCGTACCCTTCAGAGACTATATCACGCCTGAGTTGGGACAGAATCTCTGTTATTTGGAACATTGATGCAGTTTCAGGAATTCTGATTTCTGCTTTGTGTGAGGTCACTCGCTCATCTTCACGTCTGATTAGTTCTTGTACCGAACAAGAAGGGCCCTTAGCAGTGAGCCAAGGGTCCTTTTTCATATGTTTGAAGCCATATTCAAAGTATGATTGCGCTTCGATACATAACACTTCTCCTCTCCCCACACTCGCAATACTGACTAATCCTTCATCACGAGCCATTTTTTCAAGACGCGAGCCATCGGGTGAGCAGTTGTCCTGCAATATTGCGGCAAAATACTCCCATGTCTCATAGCGAGTCTCTCCCTTTTCTTTTACAAATCCTGAGAACAATTTCTTAAAACGAAAGGGAACCTCGGCACTCTCTTCTATGTGATGGCGAAATGTTGCATAGTTGAGTCCCACACCCACAGTGCAGATCTTTGCTCCCGCAGCCCTCATTTTATGAAAAAGACTTCCCTTTCCATAACAACTCCTGGAAATATCTTTAAGCAACGATTCAGCCATTGGGCCAATTCCTGCCGTTGAGAGCATCGGATCTGCAGATCTTGTCACACCAGGCATCTTTCTGAACATTTCCGTGAATTCTCCAATTGCAGAAGGGGTATTCTGAACATCAAAGATTTCACCCTTTCCGATGGAATACGTATATACGGGGACCAGAATGGTTCCCTGCTCACCGATTGCTTCACGCAGTGTTTGAATGAGTAAAAGAGATGCAATATCAATTTTTGGGCCTTCTTGAGGAAAACCTAATCTCCCAAGACTCACCTGTACATTTATAGTGTCGCCTTTTTCTATTCCTACATCTTGGAAGGCCCTTATGAGATCGGATTTATTATAATGCCAATTCTGCATATTATTTCCTGGGAGAAAGCCAAAATTTTGGAGATAAAAAGTTCCCTGCTACAAAATTCAACAAGAACAATGGAGAGCCAATGCTTTTTTAGGAATGATTTTCACTCTTCTGAATATGGCTTTCTATAAGCTTGATTAATCCCCCGGGAGTTTGAAAATCATCGGATTGCATATCTTCAGGTGTGAAATGGATATTAAACTGCTCTTCAAAGGTCATTATCATATTTACAATCCCGAAAGAATCCACTACACCTTCCTCGAGGTAATTACATTTCAATTTCTCCAGCTCAGTGGCTCCTTTTAAATCAATTGAACCATTCTGTCTAAAATATGTTAGTACTGATTCTTGAATATCCATCGATGTGCTCCATGCAAATAGATATTAATAACCTCTTAATTTATGCGGGTTCTAGCAGTCCTTTGTGGTAGAGCTCTTCGCAGAGCTCCTGCAATAATTTAATGCTTTCTCCAGACTTTTCCGCAATAGCGAATAGATCGTTTTCTCCATCGGCAAGGTTGAGGAGCCACATCATCGCCCTTACCTTCCCTTCGCAGGCCTTATCATTCCCCAGTGACGGATAAAGACCTCTTCTGCCCAATTGAGGCTCACCATAGCGCACCTTATTGACCCATGTTCTATTAGATTCTAATGCACGCACTATATCATAATATACTGATATTGACTCAATCATGGAATCAAAATCAACAAAGCTCTTGTCATCTTTTGAGGTATGATATTCTGGATAGCATGAGTACATGGATCTCATCAGTGATCCTACCGGCAGATTGAAGCCAGGCGAACAATATTGTCTCTCTTCACTGCCATTACCTGGATCAAACGGGACAATTATGTGACAATCTTTATCCCCCAATACCAGGCGGGCGGCTCTATCGGCAAGAGTATTTTCTTGACGAGACTGTTTATAGGTGAAATTTCCACGATCTCCCACACATGTTACTATATAGCCTGCCATCAAGTGCCTGACCAAATGAGCACCTCTCATGCTCAAGTAGCATAAAGTACCTATAGTCTCAGGAACAATAACAAATCTATATGTATAGAGACGGTCTTTAATTCTTCGCACTCTGTCGTAAAGAAATGACAGAACCAGTGGACCTGACAATTCATTGTTTGCCAATGAAGGATGACAGAGATACGAAGAAAACAGCACCTCCTTCTTTGTCTTGCCTGGGAGAATTGCTTCCCCTATTTCTACGTGACCAGGGGAGAGGCGTGAATCTATCTTGACAAAATAATCCCCGTCAGGAAGCCTTTGATATTCATTATGAGAGATGCAGAACCCCCAGTATTCTTTATAATAAGAGGTGATATAAGGAATTGCATCGGGACGATCCGGCAGACTGTGAAGGTGGTCACGGAGCTTGCTTAACGGCAAAACTCCTTTAAACGGGACCGAATACGACACAAGATGCAGATTGTTCTTTTCAATATCTGCATACTTTCTTCTTTGTAAATCCATAAAATAAGCTTCTCTCACATACCATTCCCTGGGAACAATCCAGTCAAGCACCTTTGAGCCGGTTTTGAACTTAAAGCGCTTGAAAGGTACAATTTCCGACAAAATATCTAATGAGTTTCTGAATTCCGGTCCTGCCAGACTTCTGAATTTCGGCCAAAGTCTGTCAAAATAGGATTCCAGAAGATTTTTTAATTTTTCACTCATGATATATGCTTCTTGTCATAATCTGACAGGTATGGAGGCTTCTGCCATGGCTCTCTTACAAATTCTTGGAGTAATACTTGTGAAATGAAATATGCTTGATGCCGCTACGGCTGATGCACCCGCTTTGATGGCATCAGCGCAATCAGAAGGTTTTGAGGCACCACCTGCGGCAATAACGGGAATGCTGGAAAGACTTGAAACCAAGTTGATTAATTGCAAATCATAGCCTTTCATTGTTCCATCCAGGTCAACATTATTAAGCAATATCTCACCAGCCTTGTATTCACTGACCAGCCTCAAGAACTCAGTAAGTGACCAGTTTACATCCTTGTGGGCATGAGAGTAAACAATATAATCGTTATTACAGTTCTTTTTGACATCTATTGATACCGTGATACATTGACTACCAAAGACGGAGACCGCTTCCTTCAAAAATTCCATGTTTTCCAGGAGAATGCTGTTCAAAGAAACCTTATCAGCGCCGGCTCTCAAAGCCTTTTCTATATCTTCGCAGTTCCTCAGTCCCCCCCCAATAGTAATGGGCATAAAGCAATCTTCTACAACCGCATTTATTGTATCAACATCCAAACCTCTTCCTTGTTTAGAAGCATCAATGTCAAGAAATACTATTTCATCAACTTTACGGTTTTCATAAATATTGGCAATAACCACAGGATTTCCAAGATTTCTTCTTGTGGTGAATTGTATAGTCTTCACTACGGCATAATCCACAAGCAAAACGATAGGAATGACTCTATTTCTCAGCATAAAAGCTTCCCTCACAAAAATTGGAGAGGACTTTTAATCCAACCTTCTGACTCTTTTCCACATGAAACTGTGTGCCAAAGATATGCCCTTTCTGCAGAGCAGATACGAAATCAAGACCATAATGGGTATAACCCAGTTCTATATGTTCCTGATCATCGGGGATAAACTCATAACTATGGGTAAAATAGAAGCATGAACTCTGCTCCACCGACTTGAATATCTTTATTTTGCCTGAATTCACATCATTCCAGCCGATGTGAGGGATCCGAAGGCCCATTCTTGAAGCACGATGAAAAATCACTTTCCCTTTCACCAGGTCCAGACCTTCCACCCTGCTACCTTCCTCTCCATAGCTCGCAAAGAGCTGCATGCCAAGGCATATTCCCAGGATGGGAATTCCACGCTCAGACACCAAATTTTTTATGACGGAGTCAAGTCCCATTTCCTTCATTCTCTTCATTGCCTCGGAAAAGTTACCTACACCCGGTAATATCAGCTTATCTGATTTCTCGATAAATGAATCTTCATTTGAGACCCCATGTTCTACTTTTAAATGCCTCAGAGCGCGGCTTACGCTATTTATATTTCCTATCTTTAAATCAATAACCGTAATCAATTTTTATCAGTTCTCCATTTTTGTCACGTTTGAATGATCCATCACTGTTTCTCACAAAAATCTTTCTATGCGTAAACCTGGTGAGCGTTCTGAAAAAATCTTCCTCCGAACAATTAATAAATCTCAAAAAATCCGGCATATATTTCCTTGGTATTTTCCCCTCATATTCTCTCACCATTTTCAATGCCTTCTGCCGTTCAAGTCTCCCGCTTCTTATTTCAATGCACATTTGATCCGTGGCTCTCCCGTAGCCATATTTTATGAACTTCATATAATCATGGAGACCCGCTATCCACTTGCAATCAAGATTTTCATAATCATAATACGCTCCCTCCACCGGACCGTCAGGATTGGCATTCCATCCAAGAGCCGACATTTTTTTGACATGGTCATTGGCATTCCATTTTGTATAGTACCCCAGGAAGAGACCTGTTACCCCTACTTCTCTCAATTCAGCATCTGAAGGGTATTCAAAAACAAGCAGGTCTTTCTTTTCAAACTCTTCTTCCTCATACAGGTCGGATATCCTGTAACCCAACATCTGAAACTGCTCCAGCCAATTACGATCCAGGTAGTTGCTCTCTCTTTTCGAGGCAGGGCCTCCATAATCAAACTGAGGATTTTCACCCCATATTATCAGAGGGATTCTGTATTGAACAGCAACTCTCACCGGTGCAGTAAAAATCCCTATATGTTCAGGCCAGCAACAATCTCCGAGATCAAAGAAACCCTTCCGGACCATCTGCCTGTATATTTTCCTGTTCGCTCCTACCTGAATGATATCAAAACCCAAATCACGAAGAAATAAGACATTTTTGAGCCCGATGTCCGTCATTTCACAGGGGATAAAGTTTACAAGGAGAGGATTCATACCGAACATATATTTCATCGTATATGCCTGATGGCAGCTGTCTTTCCCGCCACTAACGGGAATGATACAATCCCACCAGGTTCCCTCACGATTTCTGTACTTACTCAGGATTTCTTCGAATTCTCTCTTTCTCTGCTCCCAGTCAATTTCTGTACTTCTCTTCTTCCAGGATCGGCAGGCATCACAAACTCCCGCTTCATCAAAAACCTGCTCAGGCCTTGTATCAGGCATGATGCATTTTGTGCAATATCTCATTCTATCTTTCTCCTGCGTTGAGCTTTTGTGGAGTTTTCTGATGCTTTCGGGAAACGGCTACTTGTCTATCATTTCCCATTGTAAAGGTGTCCCTGCACTGAGCGCACCATGCGATTTCCTTCCGAGCACTGAATCAAGATATCTTGGGTGCAGACCGAATCCTGGCCGGATAGAGCGAATGTTTTCCTCTGTGAAGACATCACCGCATTGTATATCCTGCACCACAAAAAGAGAACGTGCAAACTCCCTTGATTTCATGGTGCTTTCAGTGAGGTCATAGCTTACTTTACCCATTGCCTTCTCAGCTTCTTTAATAGAGCTTACCATCGCTCTGAATTCATGCGGTTCCATTGAAAAGGAAGCATCAGGCGTCTTGAGACTCCTATCCAGAATAAAATGCTTTTCTACGATTTTTGCTCCAAGTGCAATTGAGGCAATTGCCACTGAATAGCCCATGGTATGGTCTGAAAGCCCGATAACGGCATTGAAAGTATTCAATAAATCGGGGATCGTTTTCAAATTGATTTCATCAAATGGCGCCGGATAGGCCGATGTGCATTTTAACAATGCAATGTGCAGGTTTCCCTGACTTCTGCAGACATTCACGGCCTCCTCTATCTCCGATAAATTGGCTATACCTGTTGAGAGTATTATTGGCTTGCCCTTTGATGCAATATATCTTATCAATGGGATATCTGTTATCTCAAAAGATGCCACCTTATAAGCAGGAAAATTCAAATCCTCCAGAAAATCAACAGCAGCCTTATCAAAGGGAGCAGAGAAACAGACAAGACCAAGCTCTTCGGCAGCGGTTTTCAGTTTTGAATGCCATTCCCATGGAGTATAAGCTTCCTCGTACAGGTCATAGAGAGTCTTCCCATCCCAAATAGTCCCCTGCCTGATCCTGAAAAAGTCTTTTTCACTTTTTAGTGTCATGCTCTCTGGCGTGTATGTCTGTAATTTGACCGCATCAGCGCCGGATTCCTTGATTGCCTTTATGGTGTTGATTGCTATTTCCAGATTTTTTGCATGGTTTGAAGACAATTCAGCAACTATGAAACAAGAATTATCATCTCCGATAGTCTGTCCTGCCATCTTAAAGGCCATTGTCTATTTCCTTTTGAGTAATTCCCATAATTATCACATTTTTCCATCCATTATCCATAAAAACAAATTCTTTCAGTGTTCCCTCTACGATAAAGCCATTCTTCCTGTAAAACTCCAAGGCTCTCAGATTGTCTTCAATCACTTCCAGCTTCAATGTATGAAGACAAGCGATTTGAAATGCAAGACGGAAGACCATCCGAATGAGTATTGTGCCTATTCCTTTTTTGTCTGGATCTGAGTATATTCCAATATACGCATTCTTATGAAGCTTGTTTATTTTGTTAAGTGATATTACCCCGATATAACCGCTTTCTCTTGTCCATACCAGCCAATAATGCATATGGTCAGAGGATTTCAAGCCGGCCAGGAATTCAAGATGCTCCTTCATTGATATGATCTCACTATTATACATCCATTTCCTAATGACCTCGTTATTTCTCCAGTTCAGCACCATCTCTCTTTCCTGTACTTTAAGATGAATAAAATTGATGAGGCTCACCTCTTCGAATTCAAAGCTCTTTCTTAAATTGATCATGGGACTCACTATCAGGCCTTTACATCAGATCCTGAACAATTGCAGATTCTCATCAAATATTCCACATCCTCCATTGTATCATCAAGGGATATTTCAGATTCTCTTTTTGTTTCAATGGTAATTCTTGAGTCTTGAGGAATTGTCTTTAATATTCTCTCTATTGGAAAATCGCCCTCTCCAAAATGCTTGTGCTGATCAGTCACTCCCTGAAAATCACCGTCAGTTAAATGATACATCACTGGTCTTAATTCCAGGAATTTATTAAAATACTCCCACGGATCCACTTTTCTGAAATTTGCAGAATATATTGCATGTCCGATATCAAGACAGAAAGCGCAGCCCGTGTTATCCATAACCAATTTAATATCTTCGGGAGAATTCCCATTGCATGTCAATTCATCAACAATGGCACGGTAAGGCTTATTCTCTATGAGTATTCGTTGATCATTAATATCTTTGAGCTGAGCAATTGTCTCCTGAATATCTCCTCCCACACCCGGGTGAAATATTATTTCATCAGCTTTTAACATATCAGCGAATTCCATGACTTCTCTGATCATTGCAAAATTTGATTGCCGATCTGAATACTGTGACAGATTCAGGCCACTCATGTAATGGGGAGCATGAATCACAAAGGGAGCCTTTATGTTTCTCCACAGTGTAATGCATTTCCCGAATGAACCCGGCACAACAAAAAGCTCAATATAGCTGAAATAATCAGCGGCAAAAAGTTTCTGCGCTTCCATAACATAATTCTCATTGGTTGACCAGAGCTTAAGGCCGAACCTATGCATATTTTCCCACTTGCTCTATGATAAATTTCCTGGCTTTTTTCAGACCGTTCCGCTCCATAAGATCCAAAGCCTCTTTATACTCTTCTTCAATTGAAGAGGTCAAGCTTTTTTGATTAATCCTTTTATTGATCAGGGAAAGCCAGGGTTTCTTTTCAAACAGATCTATAATATCTGCTGTTCTGAAAAGAGTTGCTTCATCATACAGATAATCATAAACTGCACATAAAAGCGCGTAATCCTCTTCAGTATCAAGAGTCACTCTGATTGATGGATTATTTATCCTTCCTTCTGCTTCCAGGTTCATGACATGAAACTGCTCTGGATGGCTCCTGTAAATATAAGGAGTCACATGTTCCTGTTCAAAATCTTCACTTGCATTTTTGTAAGCTTTCTCCAAAGCACTAAAAGATATTACTTCAGCATCAAGCCCCCGGGGGAAAGTTCTTTTCAGGGTGTTACTGGTGTAATCCATTCCCCGCCTTACGTGATTTTGAATGAGCTCATCAATGATCATTGGGTCAATGCAGGGGCAATCTGCAGTAATTCTTATTATATCAGTCAATTCACAGGAAGACGCTGCAAGATAAAACCTCGACAGGACGTGCTCTTCGCTGCCTCTGAAACTCAGTACATTCTCGTTTTGAACCAGTCTTATCACTTCATCATCTTCTTGCCGGCATGATGTCGCAACAATAATTACCTTTGCACCCTTCACTCTTTTTACTCTTCTAATCACCTGCTCAAGCACAGTTATTCCGCTTCCATCGGGTAAATACCTGAAAATCTTACCTGGGCACCTTGAAGATAAAGCTCTCGCCTGAATAATAATTCCTCTGTTGCTCATTTATCTCAATACCTGCAGGACGTTCTGTATGACATAATCCACTTCGGCATCAGTCATTTTAGGGAAGAGCGGAATTGTAAGCGCCCGGCTGTAATAATTCTCCGATACGGGATAGTCACCACGCTTGTAGCCGTATTTATTCCTGTAATAAGGCTGAAGATGAACCGGAATATAATGAACTTGTGTGCCAACTGAACGTTTCAACAATTCATCCATTACATCTTTTCTTCTTTTGTTCAATCTCTCAAAATCTATCTGGAGAACAAAAAGATGATAGGCCGAGAAAGAATCATCTGCTTCAACGGGAATCCTTACAAAGTCCAATTCTTGAAACACACTATTATATTTTTCAACAATTTCTCTTCTTCTCAGAATAAAGCTCTTCAATTTCTTCATCTGCGACAATCCCAATGCAGCCTGAATATCTGTAAGACGGAAATTATGACCAAGATCCTGCATCTCATAGTACCAGGGGCCATCAGAATCCTCCCTGTACTGAAATTTATCAGATTCCTTCGTTATACCGTGATTCCTGAATAATAGCAGTCTTTGATAAAACTCCCTATCATTGGTAAGAACTGCACCGCCCTCGCCTGTGGCGATTGCTTTCACCGGATGAAAGCTGAATACTGCAAAATTTGAATATTTGCAGGCTCCTATGGGAGAGTTTCTATATATTGAGCCCAATGCATGAGCCGCATCCTCTATGACCATCAAGTTATTCTTTTTCGCAATAAAATCAATCTTTTCCATATCGCAGGGATTTCCCGCAAAATGAACCGGCATTATGGCTTTTGTATGAGTAGTGAGCCTTTTTTCTATTTCTGCCGGATTTATATTTAATGTTTCTCCCTCAATATCAGCAAACACGGGCTTTCCGCCACAGTAAAGCACACTATTTGCAGTTGCCACAAAAGTATTTGGTGAGGTGATGACCTCATCTTCTTTCCCTATACCTGCCGCATAACAAGCACCATGCAGAGCTGCCGTTCCATGTGAAAAGGCGACTGCATAGTGTGCTCCAGCAAACTCACATAATGCTCTTTCGAATTCTTCGATACGGGGTCCCTGAGTAAGCCAATCAGATCTGAGCACAGCCAGGACCACATCAATGTCTGATGGGTCAACGGAATGGTGGCCGTAAGGAATGAGTCTCATTATTCGCTTATCATTTTCTGCAGTTCATCCTTGGAAAGCCACCAATCATTCTTGTCACTTTCATAACAGAACCCCTCTGGCAGCTCTTTGCCTCCTGTGATCTTATCTCTGTTCCACCAGGTATGTTCAGGCTCAATTATGAAGCAATCGTCAAACACCAATGAATGACGGGCTTCATCTGCGGTAAGCAGGCTTTCATGAATTTTTTCTCCGGGCCTTATCCCCACAAAGTCTATTTCACAATCAGGTGCAATTGCTTCAGCCAGGTCCATAATTCTCATACTTGGCACTTTGGGAATAAACACTTCACCTCCGTGCATGATGGAAACGCTTTTTATGACAAATTCAACTCCCTGCTCCAGAGTAATCCAGAACCTTGTCATCTCCTTATGAGTGATCGTTATCTTTCCTGTATTCTTCTGCTCCAGAAATAAAGGGATTACGCTTCCCCTGCTCCCGACAACATTTCCATAACGAATACAGGACATTCTTGTCTGCCTTTTTCCTCCGACATAAGCATTTGCAGCAATAAGCAATTTTTCCATGCACATTTTTGTCGCACCATACAAATTCACGGGGCTTACAGCTTTATCGGTGCTTATGGCAGCCACCTTTGGTATGTTGTGATCAATAGCGCACTCAATAATGTTCTGAGCTCCTAAAATATTGGTCTTTACCGCTTCGATAGGGTTATATTCACAAAAAGGCACCTGCTTTAATGCTGCAGCGTGAATTACCATATCGACGCCATCCATTGCCCTGTCGAGTCTGTCTTTGTCTCTCACGTCGCCTATGAAGAACCGAACTTGTGATTCGTTGCCATATAGCTTCATCATTTCCCATTGTTTGAGCTCATCCCTGCTATAGACACGAATCACCATTGGGTTGTGTCTTTTCAGCGCCATTTCAACGAACTTCTGACCGAATGATCCAGTACCCCCCGTCAGTAAGATAACCTTGTCGTCTAACATATTTGTTTTCTCCTCAACAATCCTTGTTTCTATCTTTCTTCTCTAAGAAATTAATTATATGTCTTCTTATTGTTTCTTTCACCTTCCCATGATAACAATTACTATAATAGGCTTTTAATCTCTCGATTCTTTTCGAGTCGAGGTACACCCCCTCAATAAAATATTTCACATTGTTTCTCAAAACCTCATAATCTTTTACAATGATTGGCAGGTCTTCATAGGTAAAATAAGTCTCCATATAATCGGTGGCTTCATAAAATATGACTTTTCTGCCGGCAGCAAGAAGTTCATCACACAGTGAGGTATGACAAGCTATCGTCAAGTCCGCCTTTTCTCCAATATAGTATGGATTGTATTTATCAAGATCCGTCTCTATCTCCATATTGGGAAGCCCTTCTATTTTTTCCACAATGTCTGCTATATAATGGCTTTTATAGGATTCTATCTCTTTTCCCTTTATTACTATATACAAATCTGGAAATTCAACGGAAAGCTTTATCAGGTCATTGTAGAACTGGCGCATCTGGGAGACTTTCTGGTGCGGGAACGATATATCTTCAACATCATCTCTTGGAAGAAAATAGTCAAGCGCAAGTACCAATCGGTATTTTTTCTTTATCTCATCATATTTCGAATCGCTAATGTGTTCTTTCTCATATAAGAAAAGATTATCAGCTCTTGGAAGCCCTGTATAAATAAAGTCACCAATATATGAGTGCTTACACCCTTTTTCCTTGACAACCGGACCAGCGGCAAAATAGCAATCTACGACAAATCGTGTATTGGGCATAAAAGCCATAATAAATCTCTCCTGCACTGCACATACATGGATTCTGAGAAGCGCAAGAGCCAATGAGAGGGCAGGGGGGAAAAGAAAATCATAGCCAACCATTACCAGTTTCAGATTTTTAAATCTGCTCAGAACAGAAAGAAAACATTGAACCCTGAAAAAAGTAAGCACAAAAAGGAAAATCAGCTCAAGCCCCCACCGAAAAGTTTCCCTTATAAGGGAAAATGGTTTTTGCATCAAAAACATCATGCTCTGCAAGTAACATTTCTTATTGCTATAACCGATCTCGACCAAATCAACGACGGGAATTTTAAAATCCCTGTAATACTGAAGCGCTCTGCCAATATAGTCCTCATTGATTTCATTTATTGATACATGGAGGATTTTTGATTTATGCAGTTCTGAAGATTCATCATCACTATAAAATTGATCTTTCACAAACAGATTGCCATAATAGATCCCCTGATGAGGGAAAAAGGCCACCTTGTAGGCAGGAAAATCTAACGGCTTTCCTTCTGTTGTTTCTAATGACTTGTTATTTGTTATGGCTCCTTTCTTATTCATCCTGAACAGAAGCTTCAATATTGACGATAAATCCTTTAAAACAAAGTATGACAAGGGGATCACATTAAATATAATTTTGTGGTTGGCATGAGGCTTCAACATGTTTGCTGCAATTTCATAGGTTATTATTATTGCATTGTCATAATGACCATTTTCAGTGAGGTATTCTGCAGCCGCATATTGCTGAGACAGGTTTTCAAGATATTCATATATGATCTTTTTCCACATTACTTCCGCTTTTTTCATCAGCACAGCATCATTTAGAAAATCTTTATTCAATATTTTAAAAAACTGCGATTCGAAAAATCTGTTATAGATTATCTCTGTGAAACTATCGGCTATGAAATAATACTTCTGATGCTCATAGTTGCTCTTGTAATATTTCTTTATCCATTTTATATTGTTCTTTTCCAGACGCTCAACTACGGCCTTGGTGTCTTTGAATTCCCTGCTAATCTCCGTATAGTAGATATCTTTTTTGGCAAGTTTCTGGGCAAGAATGAAAGTGAAATATGAATAAGGGGTGAGAAGAGGAAAAATCAAGGCACTGCTCATAATCAGTTCTTCTGTGCCACTACCCACATATGAGACGAAAGCCGGTTCTTCGATAGAAATCTTTGAAAAGAATCTATAGCCTCATCCTTTGCCTCAGTTAAAATATACTTCATAAAGGGATTGGCCAGTAAGTCTGTTTCGTTTTCCTTTATCTTGTTTCTTACAATATTAACATCAAGTCTCCCCGGAGTAAGAGTCTCAATGATGCTAAAACCGCATCTTTGCAGCAAATGGCAGAGTGAATCAATGTTAAAATAGTTAAGATGCTCCGGGCCGCCAATATTATCGGATAGCCTGCCAAGCAAGAGCAAATCAAATCCTTTTATATTTGGTGTTGTGCAAATAAGCAGGCCATTTTTTCGCAGAGACCTGTGGCTGAACAGAATAAAATCTTTTGGCCAAAACAGGTGTTCAATCAGTTCTATATTAGTAACACGAGTTACGCAGCCAATTTCAAAAGTATATTGTAATCGGGAGGCAATGAATCA